>CAZJXN010000017.1:22156-48678 GCA_964549655.1 uncultured Saprospiraceae bacterium | reverse complement strand
CCTGGGTCGAGGACACTGGTAAGATTAGTAACCAAATGAGCAGCTAGGTCAGACCCTGTTGGATTGTCTTGTGTAGGCTGCCCAGAAGTAACGCGAATCACGCCAGTAGCAGTTGCATCTAAAGCAGCATTGTTGCCATTGCCAAAGAAGATGTTATTGGCGATTTTGATTTCACCTGCCAGCAAGCGTTGGTGCGCATCATTGGCATTACCGCTGTTCTTATCTTGTACTTCAATAACCTTTCCTTTTTGTGCCGTTACAATAGAGTTGGCAATCGTACCCGATGTGCCAGCGCGTAGTAACCAACCGATGGCGTTACCAGCAGCAGCACCAATACCAGAGCCAATGTGCGTCCAGTTATACACCGTACCGTTAGAGTGAAGAGGCGTATCATCCGGCGTAGAACCGTCTAACTCACCTGCGGAGTCTGCAATGTCTGCCCGTTGGATGGAGAACCAGAACTGACCTTTACCTTTGTACACCTCATCCCAGTCATAACAATCGTCTTCGCAAAAAGCGACTACGGCATATTTCAAGTTAGGTGCACCGCCGAAGAATTCGATACCATCATCCGAGTTGGCATACACTTCAATGTATTCTAATATCGTTTTGCTACCTACTGCACCCAGGGTCAAACCGTTCAATTCACTACCCGTAGCAATCAGGCGACCGCCGTGGCGGAGGGAAACATAACGCAGCACACCAGAATCATCATTGTTATCTGTACCGCCGTACAAACCGCGTGGTTCGGTGGCAACAATTCCTTCCACGGATGCCTCCGCGTTACCATTTTTCTGAGTAATACCTTTGCCCAGAATGACCAAGCCACCCCACAAGGAGTTGTCGCTTGGACCTAAGTCACTTGGATTAGCTACATCATCAGCTTGAGCGGTAAAAATGATGGGAGCATCTTTAGTACCACGCGCGAAGATTTTAGAGCCGCGCGCGATAACCAGTGCAGAGGGATTACCCAAGTCAGGACGTGGGGTAAATTTGATAACCGTACCGGCTTCGATGTTCAACACACCGCCATCTTCAAGGAAGACTAGACCGTCTAATACATACGTGTTATTTTTTGTCCAGTTGTATGTCTGTCCGCCCACGAGGCTGGTGTCTGTGATGTTAATGGTTGTACCGGCTACATCCAAGTTGCGTAAGTGACCATTGCGAGCCAAAGTGGACCAGCCTGCAAGCCACAAGTCGCTGGCATTGGAGCTAAACGCACCTTTATAATCTACGGTGGTAAAGAAGGTATCGCTTGCAGGCAATGCTGCTAAAGGAGTCGTATAAGCTGCACCGTTGGCACTTGGGCGCGGGTCCAACTGTGCATTCGCCGTCCGACTGATGGAACGAATCCCTGGGTCGAGGACACTGGTAAGATTAGTAACCAAATGAGCAGCTAGGTCAGACCCTGTTGGATTGTCTTGTGTAGGCTGCCCAGAAGTAACGCGAATCACGCCAGTAGCAGTTGCATCTAAAGCAGCATTGTTGCCATTGCCAAAGAAGATGTTATTGGCGATTTTGATTTCACCTGCCAGCAAGCGTTGGTGCGCATCATTGGCATTACCGCTGTTCTTATCTTGTACTTCAATAACCTTTCCTTTTTGTGCCGTTACAATAGAGTTGGCAATCGTACCCGATGTGCCAGCGCGTAGTAACCAACCGATGGCGTTACCAGCAGCAGCACCAATACCAGAGCCAATGTGCGTCCAGTTATACACCGTACCGTTAGAGTGAAGAGGCGTATCATCCGGCGTAGAACCGTCTAACTCACCTGCGGAGTCTGCAATGTCTGCCCGTTGGATGGAGAACCAGAACTGACCTTTACCTTTGTACACCTCATCCCAGTCATAACAATCGTCTTCGCAAAAAGCGACTACGGCATATTTCAAGTTAGGTGCACCGCCGAAGAATTCGATACCATCATCCGAGTTGGCATACACTTCAATGTATTCTAATATCGTTTTGCTACCTACTGCACCCAGGGTCAAACCGTTCAATTCACTACCCGTAGCAATCAGGCGACCGCCGTGGCGGAGGGAAACATAACGCAGCACACCAGAATCATCATTGTTATCTGTACCGCCGTACAAACCGCGTGGTTCGGTGGCAACAATTCCTTCCACGGATGCCTCCGCGTTACCATTTTTCTGAGTAATACCTTTGCCCAGAATGACCAAGCCACCCCACAAGGAGTTGTCGCTTGGACCTAAGTCACTTGGATTAGCTACATCATCAGCTTGAGCGGTAAAAATGATGGGAGCATCTTTAGTACCACGCGCGAAGATTTTAGAGCCGCGCGCGATAACCAGTGCAGAGGGATTACCCAAGTCAGGACGTGGGGTAAATTTGATAACCGTACCGGCTTCGATGTTCAACACACCGCCATCTTCAAGGAAGACTAGACCGTCTAATACATACGTGTTATTTTTTGTCCAGTTGTATGTCTGCCCACCTACGAGACTAGCGTCGGTGATATTGACAGTCGTTTGTGCTTTCAATCCTATAGCAAAGAAAAAAGTAAGCAATAGAAGAGCGTAGATTCTTTTGTTCATAATAAATGTTTTGGTTGCCAAAATTATTCGAGTGCAAGATTACGGCGTGTATATAAACTGAAAATTAAAGGGAGGTTAATTCTATGTTAACAGCTGGTTTTGCCAGAATTTGACTTTTTATAAAATTTTGTATAATAGGAAGTTAGATAAGTGTTAAGACGCTTATCTGAGAGAAGGAGAAGAATGGGGTGCAGATGCACCCCAATTGATGTGGTTACTTCAATTAGTAAAGTGTTGCAGTTGCAAATGTTCAAACAGAAATGTTAATCCTAATCTAAAATAGACCAGATATACAACCGCTTATTTGGATAGTCAATCGAGCATTTCACCCGTTCAAAAAACGGAAATCCTAATAAACCATCTATATTTAAAAGGGTATTGGACTTCAAGTGAGACAAATCGGCAAAGAGGTATTTCATTTCGCCTATTTCTTGGTCTTGCAATTGTGTTGCCTTGATAAGCGCGCCTTCCACCAAGCTGGATTGCTGATTGATGGTTCTGATTTCTTCTTTTTCCAAAGATACAAGTAGCGATTCTGAAAGAGATGCTTTATAATTGTTATCCATCAAATTCACACCCGCGCCGGTGTCCAAACCAAACCGAAAAGTCTGCCCATCAATCTGTATTTCAATCACAGGCAAATGGTCTTGCAATTCAAATTCCAACGTGGCAATCGGCTCCGCTGCAATGTGCAGCTTGTTCTTGCCGGGCTTCAGCAATAAGAGTTGCGTATGGGAATAATCAATAAACAATTCAAAATTCTTCAAAATATCATAACCGATGATGCCTGCAACGGGTCGCTTGGATGCTTCCTCCAAATGTTGAATGTTTAAAACCAGCACTTCCAATGCTTTCCGCTCGATACCTGCCCAGAGAAATCTTTTCACAGTCGTGCTGTAAATTTCAAAATCAGAAGTAAAGCTGGCGGCTGGAATTGCTTTTTGTTTTGAAAAATTCGTTTGATGCAATACCAAGGACGGCGCGCCAGTATCTAACAAATATCTGCCGTCTATTTGCTCCACGTTGGCATTTACAAATGCCAACCCGCGTATGATTTCTAATGGAATGACAGTGTCCAAAGAACGAATGCGTTTCGAAACGGGCGCACGAGTCACTGGAGTTTTAAGCAGCGAAATAGGATGTTGAGCAAATAAATCAAGCACAAAACCTAATAATAAAAAGGTAGTCCATTTCATTGGCTTTAATTTTTAAACGGTGAAACCATCAAAAAACCAAAATGCTCGCACCCCGACCACCGGTCGGGGAATAAAGCCAACTAATTCCTGTCAAGTAATGGGGCAGGAGACCACCTATCTTTCGCGTCTATCTCTTTACACACGTCTGCGCAAGCGGATATAGTTCAGGTAGGAATATACAAATATACTTAACTTTAAATTTACAAACAATTAACATTGGGTTAATGTTTGAAAAAAGTTTCGTATTACTATCTAAAAACAAAATGGAGGGGAGGAATTGTTGCATGAGAGGAAACTATGTGGCGAAAAGCGTCCGAAACGTAAATTCTACTTTCTCCTCCGAATAATAAACCTTTTCTAAAAATAAACCCGACGGCGGTGCTGTAAAACGTGCCGGGTCATTGTGTAAAGTATTAAAATAAGATTGAATTTGTTTTTCATCCAGATTGCCGCGTCCCAATTCTACCAACACACCCGTCACCCGGCGCACCATTTTCCACAAAAAATGAGAACCGACGATGTGCACAATCAATAAATCGCCCTGTTGATGCACTTGCAAATGCTGCACTTCCACCGTTTTTGATTCCGTCTCCGCCTTTTCGTTTGTGAAGGACTGATAATTTTTCATCCCTACAAAAAGGGAAGTGGCTTGTTGCATCCGCTTCACATCGAGTTTATCTTTGATCCACCATAAGTGTTTTTTGCCAAAAGCATTACGTCTGGTAGAAATCTGATATACATAACTCCGTGCAATCGCGTCATGCCGTGCATGGAAAGGTTCGCGCACGCGTTCTACCTGCAAAATATTGATGTCATGTGGCAATTGGTCGTTTATTCTTAGTTGAATAATTTCTGGTTTCAACGAGGTTTTTACATCCAAATGTGCCACTTGCCCCAGCGCGTGTACGCCTGCATCGGTGCGCCCTGCGCCATAAAATTCAAAGGTATCCGTCTCAAAAACTTTGCGACAAGCGTCCATACACTCGCCCTGAATGGATTTTTCGCCTTTTTGTAATTGCCAACCAGCGAAGCGGCTGCCGTCGTATTCGAGTGTGATTTTAAATCGAGGCATTTGTTGGATTGTGTTTGTGTGTTAATGTGTTCTTGTGTTCTTGTAACGTGGACATGAATACATGAACACAACGTACATGAATACACTTCTTGCAATGGTAGCAAGATTTTTGTAAATTTGGATAATAAAAATTGGAATGGCGAATTCAGTAGCGAAAGAATTGGAAATAGGGTTTAATGAGATATTGGAACACCAGCGCGTCATCGCTGAATTGATAATAGGTGGGCGTACTTTTTACAATCAAAATAAAATTCAATTAGAACCGCTACCACAAATGGAACTTGACCCCGGCAATTCAGATAGCAAATACCTCGATTTTCTTTTTCACGATAATCAACAATTTATAACGCCTAATTATCATCGAAGTTTCCAGCAATTTTGGGTACAAAACTGATTTTATCAAAGTGCGAAAATTGGTAGATGAAACTGCTTATGGTATTAAAGAAGCTTTTGTCTATAATTACGAAACCAAAAATTGGTATAAATATTCCAAAACACAAGGCATTGTAGAAGAAAATCGCTCCTTCTCGGATATATTACAATTGGATTTAAATAGTTTTCTTCGCTTTGAGAAATAGCAGTTGCTAATTTGTTCTAAAATGAAACAAAACGATTCCGAATCTTTGAATAAATTTTCATAAAACCGTTTTTCAACCCAAATCTTCCTACCTTTGCATCCCGTAACGTCAAGTAGGCTTCCGATACTATCGGGACAGTTGGCAGGCAGCAGTTGTATACGTGCGCTGCCTATTGCCCAACGCCTACTGTAAACTCAAAAAAATGACTAAGTATATTTTCGTTACGGGAGGTGTTACCTCATCGCTCGGTAAAGGTATTATTTCGGCGTCCCTTGCCAAGTTATTGCAAGCCCGCGGCTTCTCCGTCACTATCCAAAAGTTCGATCCTTATATCAACATTGACCCCGGTACGCTCAATCCATACGAGCACGGCGAATGCTACGTGACGGACGACGGTGCCGAAACTGATCTTGATTTAGGGCACTACGAACGCTTTTTAAATAGCCCCACTTCTCAGTCGAATAATGTAACGACGGGCAGAATTTATCAAACCGTGATTACCAAAGAACGTGCCGGCGATTATCTCGGTAAAACGGTGCAGGTCGTGCCGCACATCACCGATGAAATTAAGCGGCGGGTGCAGCTATTGGGTATGAATAATCAATTTGAAATTGTTATCAGCGAATTGGGTGGTACGGTGGGCGATATTGAGTCCTTGCCGTATTTGGAAGCCTTGCGGCAACTGCGTTGGGAATTGGGTTCGGATAATTGTTTGGTGATTCATTTGACTTTGGTTCCATATTTGAACGCTGCTGGAGAATTAAAAACAAAACCGACGCAACATTCTGTAAAAGAGCTACTTACGACTGGTATTCAACCCGATATTTTGGTGTGTCGCACGGAGTATCCACTCAATATGGACATTCGCCGGAAGCTGGCATTGTTTTGTAATGTGGATGTGAATTCGGTCATCGAAGCGATTGATGCGTCGAGTATTTATGATGTGCCGCTGCTGATGCAAGAGGAAAAATTGGACAGTGTCGTGATTTCAAAATTGCGCTTGCTCGACCGCCGAGAACCAAATCTAACGGCATGGAAAGATTTTTTGAAACGATTGAAAAACCCGAAAACGGAAATACGTGTCGGTTTGGTCGGAAAGTATAATGAATTACAAGATGCGTATAAGTCTATTTATGAATCATTTGTACACGCCGGTGCAGAAAATCAATGTAAAGTGGTAGTGGAACCCATTCAGTCAGATATCTTAACAACGGATTATGAAAAAGTTGCCCAGCGCTTGCAGCATTTGAATGGTATATTAGTCGCGCCCGGCTTTGGGGAGCGCGGTATTGCTGGTAAAATTCAGGCGATTCGCTACGTGCGCGAACATAACATTCCCTTTTTTGGCATTTGTTTGGGTATGCAATGTGCAGTCGTAGAATTTGCACAACACGTCCTGAAATTGAAAGGCGCGGCTTCCACCGAAGTCAATCCAAAAGCTGCCAATCCAGTGATTGATATGATGCCAGACCAGAAAAAAATCACGAAAAAAGGCGGCACGATGCGCCTCGGAGCTTATGCTTGTGACTTGCGCAAAGGCTCCAAAGCGGCAGAAGCGTATGGCGTCGCGCAGGTAAATGAGCGCCACCGCCATCGCTACGAATTCAATAACGACTACAAAGAACAACTCGAACAAGGCGGATTGCAGCCCGTTGGTATCAACCCAGAATCCGGTTTGGTAGAAATTGTAGAACTGCCGAGTCACCCTTGGTTCGTCGGTGTGCAATTTCATCCAGAATTGAAAAGTACCGTCGAAAATCCGCATCCGCTGTTTGTCGCTTTTGTAAAAGCCTGCGTGGAACATAGCGAAGGGCAGCAGCCCAATGCTGCACCACAAGCCGCTGGAAACTAATGAGGTTCGGCGGTTCAAACAAAAAAAAGGACAACAGCGCGTCAGGAGACGCTCGGATATTGGGTTCAAGTCAGAGACTTGAACCAGTTGGTTTAGTAATTTTTTTCGCACTTGCTTTCCTCGCCACGTACCTCGTGCGCGACCACGTTTTTTTCTGGGATACGGTGCAATTAGGCTCCAAACACGCCCATTTTTACTATGAAACTGGGTTTACACAATTGCTTTTACCGCCTGAATTCGACAGTGGTCATCCACCGACTTTTGGCTTGTATCTTGCCATGATGGGGACTATTTTTGGTAAAACACTGCCCGTCAGTCATTTTGCAATGCTGCCGTTTTTGTTTGGAATTATCTATTTTTTATGGCAATTAGGAAAATATTTAGCTGGAGAGCGGAATGCGGTATTTTTAATTTTGTTGGCAATCGCAGACCCGACACTCGCAGCACAATGCGTACTCGTCAGCCCGGATGTCGTGCTGACTTGCTTTTTTCTGATGGGCGTTTTCGCCATTTTGCAAGATCGAAATATATTGAAAATAGTGGCGATGCTGGGCTTGGCGATGATCAGTATGCGCGGGATGATGACGGTAGCGGCGTTGTTTGTATTTGAAATAACTATTCATTTTAAAACAGGACGAAATTTACCAAAATTGGTATTGCAAAGGATATTTGCATATAGTCCTGCCGGAATTTTTGGATTAACTTTTTTAATTTGGCATTACACCCAGACCGGCTGGATTGGCTACCATTCCGATTCACCGTGGGCATCGAGTTTTGCAAAAGTAAACGCAAGTGGTTTTCTAAAAAATATAGCAATTCTCGGCTGGCGAATGTTGGATTTTGGGCGCGTATTTGTCTGGCTTGTTCTTCTTATAATACTATTTCAAAAAAGAAATTTCCGGCAATGGTGGAAACAGGAGAAATTTAGACAGATATTTATATTATTACTAATTTGTACAATTATTTTATGTTCGACGCTTTTAGTTTATCAAGGCTTGAATGGACACCGATATTTATTACCCATTTTTTTATCCTTGACGCTGCTTTGTTTCACCGCTATTTTTAAAATTCAAACCAAAAAAATAGCCCAGTATTTTAGTATCCTAATCATCTTTCTTGGCTTACTGACTGGCAATTTTTGGATTTACCCAGATAAAATCGCACAAGGCTGGGACTCCACATTGGCGCATTTACCTTATTACAAAGTTCGAACTGAAATGCTTGATTTCATTCAAACCAAAAACCTACCGCTTGATTCCATCGGCACAGCTTTCCCAGAAGTTGGACCTTTAAAATATCGAGATTTATCGGGTAGGGTAGAAGGGTTTCAACAAAAAGACTTGTCGGCACAATCTTATATTCTTTATTCCAATGTAATGAATGACTTTACGGATGCGGAGATAGATCGTTTGCAGCATTGGACAACTATAAAGACCTTCGAGCGACGAGGCGTATGGATGACGCTCTATAGGATTCGGAAACCTTGAAGATTTCCGAAGCCTTTTTAAAAAATCCGTTAAATTTATTTTAACACGCTTTACAATTAGACGCGAATTGCCAACAGATATTATCTTTACATTTTGAATAGAAACGAGCGGACAGCGCAGAGCCGACAGATTGTAATGTTCTGGTATCTATCTATCTGGGATCAAAAAAAAGTATGCAAGCCACCGAAGTAGAAATAACGACGAAAACCGCACGAGACTTAGGACTTATAGAAGCCGAATTTGAACGCATCGTGGAAATCATGGGGCGTACGCCTAATTTCACGGAGTTGAGTATTTTTTCGGTGATGTGGTCAGAGCATTGTTCGTACAAAAATTCGATTGTGTGGCTAAAAACGTTACCCCGCACGGGCAAGCGATTGCTGGTAGGCGCAGGCGAGGAAAATGCGGGTTTGGTGGACATTGGGGACGGATTGGCGTGTGCTTTCAAAATCGAATCGCATAATCATCCCTCGGCGATTGAGCCGTATCAAGGCGCAGCGACGGGCGTGGGCGGCATTCACCGCGATATTTTTACAATGGGTGCTCGACCGATTGCAGCTTTGAATTCCTTGCGTTTTGGCAATTTAGAATCGAATCATACCAAGCATTTGATGCGCGGCGTGGTGAGCGGCATCGGCGATTATGGCAATTGTTTTGGCGTGCCAACCGTAGGCGGCGAGGTTTATTTTCACGATTGTTACAATCAAAATATTTTAGTAAATGCGATGTCGGTGGGCATTGTAAAAGTGGGAGAAACGGTTTCTGCGATTGCAGAAGGTGTTGGAAATCCAGTATTTATCGTTGGTTCAGCGACAGGAAAAGATGGCATTCACGGCGCTACGTTTGCTTCAGCGGATTTGACGGAAGATTCGGCGGAAGATTTACCAGCGGTGCAAGTGGGCGACCCATTTCAAGAAAAATTATTGTTGGAAGCGACTTTAGAAGCCATCAAAACCGGCGCGATTGTTGGAATGCAGGACATGGGCGCGGCGGGCATCATATGTTCTACCTCCGAAATGTCAGCAAAAGGCAATAGTGGGATGCGCATTGATTTGGACAAAGTGCCAACGCGACAGGCAGGCATGAAAGCGTGGGAAATTCTACTGTCCGAAAGTCAGGAGCGAATGCTCATCGTCGGAAAAAAAGGCGAAGAAGATAAGTTGTACGAAGTATTTGAGAAATGGGATTTGGAATGCGCGCAAATTGGTGAAGTGACGGATACCGGGCGGTTGGAATATTTTCAAAATGGCGAACTGGTGGCGGACGTGCCTGCGGAACCCCTCGTGCTGGGCGGTGGTGCTCCCGTGTACAAACGCGATTTTAAAAAACCGAGTTACATGGATAAAGCCGCTAATTTTCGCGGCAATGCCATTGAAAGTTCTACGGATTATATTGAAACGGCTAAAAAGGTTTTCTTTTCTCCAAATATTGTATCAAAACGGTGGGTGTACGAGCAATATGACTCGACGGTACGCGCCGGTACTATGACCACAAATAGCCCCAGCGATGCAGCATTGGTGCGCATTATAGGCACGAAAAAAGCGTTGGCGCTGACGGTGGATTGCAACCCGATGTACGTTTATGCGGACCCTTACATCGGAACGATGATTGCAGTGGCAGAAGCGGCTCGAAATATTGTTTGCTCTGGCGGGGAACCCGTGGCGATTACGAATTGTCTAAATTTTGGGAATCCATATAATCCAGAAGTGTATTGGCAATTTGTACAGGCAATCAAAGGGATGGGCGAGGCTTGCAAGAAATTTGGTACACCGGTGACGGGTGGGAACGTGAGTTTTTATAATCAATCGGTGTTAAAAGATAAAACGGAGCCGGTTTATCCGACGCCAACCATTGGAATGCTGGGTATTTTGGAGAATGCGAGTAAGCACATGACGCTGGATTTTAAAGCTCCGGGACACCCCATTTACATGATTGGTACGCCGCAAAATGATGTGGCTTGTTCCGAATATTTGCGGGTAGTGCATGGAGTAGAATTGTCGCCCGCACCCTATTTTGATTTGGATGAGGAATATCACATTCAACAAAATATTAAAGCGTTGATTAAAAATAATATGATTCAGTCGGCACATGATATTTCGGAAGGTGGTTTATTTACTGCTTTATTGGAAAGTGCGATGGTGAATAACTTGGGCTTTGATATAGAAACGGATAGTAATTTTCGTAAAGATGCTTATTTATTTGGCGAAAGCCAGAGCCGTGTGATTGTATCTTGTACCTTTGAAGTAGAAGACGAATTGGTCAACTATCTGAATTCTCACAATGTTCCGTTTACAAAATTGGGCGAAGTGACAGGCGAGCAAATCGTGATTGACCGCGATGATTTTGGCGCATTGAGCGAATGGAAAACGGGATATGATACTTACTTGGGTGATAAAATGGAAGCATAATCAAATGTGAAATGGGAGATGTGAAGTGTGAAAACTGCTATTTTCTTGTCCCTCATTTCATCTTTTAAGTAAAGCATAAATCAAATTTGAAATGCAAGATTTGAAATATGGAAAAACACTCATTTCTTATCTCACAATTCACAATTCACATTTAAATAAATCCTTTTTGAACATGAGACATATTTTGACACTTTGTATGGTAGCTGCCTTGGCGCTCCTCACTTGGCAGTGCCAGAAAGTCGGCACCACTATCGAAGGCACGATTTCGGATGCCGGCAATATGCAGGCTTACTTGGATAAAGTTATCATCGGGAAAGCCAGTGATATTTTAGAAAAAACGGACATTTCGGCTGCTGGTAAATTTACGATGAATTTCCCGGAAGGCTTGGAACCGGGCGTGTACAATCTTCGCATCGGCACACAGCGCATCAATTTTATCGTAGATGGCTCGGAAGAAGTCATTACCGTAAATGGTAATCTCGCTTCTATGGCAAATTATGATTTCAAATTAGACGGTTCTTCTGACTCACAGGTGTATCAAGTGATGATGCGCGGACTGATAGAGCGCCGCTATTCCGTAAGTGATATTAAAAATTTTGTAGATACGACCAAGAACCCTACAATGGGTGCTTTTGTCGCTTTTCGCGCGGTTGGTAATTTGCCGCAGTTTATAGAGATCCAAAAAGCAGCGCAGATGAAGCTGGCACAAGCCGAACCCAATTCTGAATTTGCGATAGAGTATGGGAAAGTCATCGCCACGATGGAAACCCAAACGATGGCGCAACAGTCGGATGAACTGATACAATTAGGACAACCCGCTCCAGAAATCAGTCTGACCAGTCCTAGCGGAAAAAAATATGCCTTATCAGATTTGAAAGGTAAAGTGGTATTGCTTGATTTTTGGGCGAGCTGGTGCGGTCCTTGTCGGAAAGAAAATCCAAACGTGGTAGAGGTTTACAACAAATATAAAGCCAAAGGTTTTGAAGTATTCAGCGTGTCGTTGGATGGCGTGGATTCCAGAACGGCGGAGCGCCTTGGCTCTGCGGAGGAAGTGAATAAAATGATGGAAAATACGAAACAACGCTGGATTGATGCGATTGCACAAGATGGCTTGATTTGGAAATACCATGTGAGCGACTTGCGTAAATGGGAGGCGGCACCGGCGGCAATGTACGGCGTACACAGCATTCCACGCGCTTTTCTGATTGATCGCAAAGGCAATATCGCGGCGGTAAACGTGCGCGGCGCAGAAATGATAGAAGCGGAATTGCAGAGATTACTGTAATCACCAAACTTTTATCCGCCGCTGGAGGGCGTCGTTTGGTTTATAAAATATAAAAGTGTAATAATGGCCAAACAAACGCAACAACAGGAGCCAGACAAACCCAGCCCATCCTACATCAGCCGTGTGCGCCTGAAAGGGTATAAGTCTATTATTGATACCGAAGTTACCTTTAAGCCGGGTTTGAATATCATTATCGGTGCGAATGGGAGTGGGAAGACGAATTTTGTGGAGTTTTTGAGGCAAGTACTTCACCTAAAAATTAATGAAATTTCAAAAAAATATGAAGTTGATGTAGAATTTGTTTTTAATAGGCATCATTGCCAGTATCAGCTTAGTTATATGATAAGCCCGCCAGATAATTTTAATATTTCAACAGGTAAGATTGATGAAAAATTTATAATAGATTATAAGATTAATTTTCAACGTAATAATGAATATCAACCTAAAATAGCTTCTCAAATTGAATGGAGAAATCTTTATCCTATTTATATTTTATTTGGAATTCCTATTCAATTTAATAATATAGAAAATTTAATTGAATTTGAAATACTGCCGGCATCAGCTATATTTATGGATTCACCAAATCCAGACCTAATAATTTCTTGGGAAACAAAACCTCCCGTAACAGATGGTTTGAATCGCTTTTTAAGAGAAATTTTTCAAAATCATGTTAAGTTAGATCAGGAGACTGAAGAAATTCCTATTTTATTTAAAACCTATTTAAAAAGATTTACTCCCATAAAAGATATTAGACTAGCACCCAATTATAACATCTCAAGAAGTCATAAAGGTGGTTTACTGGTTCAATATATAAAATTTGAATTTTTATTAAATAACCAATGGCTCACTTGGAATCAACTCTCCGATGGTACAAAAAGAATATTTTATATTATTACGGAAGTTACTTTTGCAAATAATGTAATTCTCCTCGAAGAACCCGAACTCGGTATCCACCCGCACCAACTCATTCGCTTAATGGATTTTATTAAAGAACAATCGGAAACCAAGCAAATTATTCTTACCACGCACTCTCCAGAAGTTTTGAATGCTTTGAAAATGAATGAATTAGACCAGATTATTGTAGCTCGTTATGATAAGGAGAAAGGAACGCAAATGAGCCATTTATCAGATGATGACATGGAGCATGCGCGTAGTTACATGAAAGACAAACTTTTTTTGAGTGATTTTTGGGTGATGTCTGGATTTGAAACGGAAGGGGAAGAAGCATGATACGAGTGGGCATCGTCGGCGAAAATTATTATAATGATAGCACTGCCTTGAAAAATTTATTGCAAAGGCAAGACCGGTATCAATACAAAGTAGAATTCGTTCCCTTACTCCGAGGCGCACAAGGCGATAAATTGAAAAGCTTTGGCGTGAAAAGATTATTAGAATTAGATATTAGTAAAGAAAGTAAGAAAGGTACAATCAAGTTTATCATCTTTTTCCACGATTTAGATGGCTTTCCTTCCGATGAAGATAAAATTAATGACTACCGAGATTGGTTTCATTCTATAAGATTGCATAATGATTTAGATGTGTTATTTTTGGTTATTTGGGAGTCCGAGGCATTATTGTTAGCTGATATTGAGGTAGTTAATAAATTTTATAAAGTTAAAATAAATTACGGCAATAAAAATCCGCTTTTTGAAAAGGAGCCAAAAGAATATTTACAACGACAAACCCAAAAGAAATACGTGCAGTCAGATTGTACTGAACTCTTTACATTGATGGATTTTGATACCGTTTATAAAAATCACAAGGGTGAAATTAGCTTCCAATCCTTCATTGACGAACTCGACGAAAAACTTTTCTAAATGACCCGCGCCGAACTCTTTACCCAAATCCAACACAAACAATCCTACCTCTGTATCGGTTTAGACTCCGATATTACAAAAATTCCAAAACATTTATTAGAATATGATGACCCGATTTTTGAATTTAATAAACAAATTATAGATGCAACGCATGACTTGTGCGTAGCATACAAACCGAATCTGGCATTCTACGAAGCGCAAGGTGTAAAAGGTTGGCAATCATTGGAAAAGACGATTCATTATATTCCAAAAGAACATTTTATAATAGCAGATGCGAAACGGGGCGATATTGGCAATACGTCTACTTTATATGCGAAAGCTTTTTTTGAAACCTTGAACGTAGATGCCGTGACGGTCGCGCCATACATGGGCGAGGATTCGGTGAAACCATTTTTGAATTTTGAAAATAAATGGGTCATTTTATTGGCTTTAACATCTAATGTGGGAAGTAATAATTTTCAATTTTTATTACAAGGAAATGGACAACCATTATACGAAAAAGTAATGCGCACGGCGATGGAATGGGGGAGTGCGGAGGAACTAATGTTTGTAATCGGAGCAACACATCCCGAAAAAATGCAGGAAATACGGGCGATTGCGCCAGACTATTTTTTACTCGTGCCGGGCATAGGCGCACAAGGCGGAGAACTGGAAAAAATTAGCCGCTATGGCTTCAACGACCATTGTGGCTTGCTGGTGAATTCTTCCCGTGGGATTATTTTCGCTGGGAATGACGCGGATTTTGCAGAAAAGGCGCGAGAAGTAGCATTAGAAGTGCAGCAGGAGATGGCGAAATTACTAAATGAAAAAATGAAGGAATGAATAATGAAAGAATAGTACTGGATGGCGTTTCACTCCTTCATTCTTCATTAAAAAAGTATCCTTCTACTTTTTTTAAACTAAAATCACTGCAACAAAGAAACTTTCTATATCTTTGCGGGGCTTTTTTAAAAAACGTTTCAGAAGTCGGTCTACAGAAGTCAATCAAGCGTAATTATTGGAGAGAATCTGGCATCTGGCATCTGGCATCTAAAAGAAGAAGATGGCAAAGAAAAAACAAGAAGTAAGGAAAGCGGACGACACGCTGATTGATATTGTGGAAGTACGCGAGCAGGCGGGCGACTTTTTTGAGCGGTATCGCACGATTATTTTGGGCGTGGTAGGAGTGTTGCTATTGGCAATTGTAGGCTGGTTTGCTTATAATCAATTCTACCTGAAACCCAAGCAGCAAGAGGCAATTGACCAAATGTTTCAAGCGCAGATTCAGTTTGAGCGGGATTCGTTCCAATTAGCGTTGGTCAATCCGGGCGGCGGATATATCGGTTTTTTAGATATCATAGATAATTATGGCGGCACACCGGCAGCGAATTTAGCCAATTATTATGCTGGCGTTTGTTATTTACACTTGGGGAAATATGATGCAGCCGTTTCGTACTTAGGTGATTTCAATGCGAAAGGTGAAGTGATGCCCATTATGAAAAATGGTGCGCTGGGCGATGCACATTCCGAGTTGAATGACTTGAGCAAGGCGATGAGTTATTATAAAAAAGCGGTAAACGCTGGTGAAAATGACTTGCTAACGCCTTACTATTGGAAAAAAATCGCGATGCTCAACGAGAAAAACGGCGACATGGACGCAGCATTAGATGCGTACGAAAAAATCAAAAACGACTACCCGAACGCACCCGATGCAAGAGATATTGATAAATATATTGCACGCGTGACTCCAAAGGGATAGTAATATTGAGATTTTAGACTGTAGACGTTAGACTATAGATTTTAAAATGTTTTAGGAAGGTTTTATCTAACGTCTATTGTCTAATATCTAACGTCTAACCAAATGGCTTCTGCTTTAAAAAATCTCTCCAACTACGACGAAAATTCTATTCCTGTTGCTGAAAATATGAGTTTTGGCATTGTCGTATCCGAGTGGAATGCGCACATTACGCACGCTTTATACGATGGCTGTGTAGCAACGCTTTTGAAACATGGCGCGAAGGAAGAAAATATTCATACCATACAAGTACCCGGCTCGTTTGAATTGCCCACTGGTGCTCGACTCATGGCTGCCAAACATAAAGTAGATGCTGTCATCTGCCTTGGTTGTGTCATAAAAGGCGAAACCAAACACGACGAATACATCTGCAATGCAGTAGCGACGGGCTTGATGAATTTGAGTATCGCCTCTGGTCAACCCTTTATTTTTGGCGTACTGACACCTAATAACGAAGAACAAGCATTGGAAAGAGCCGGCGGAAAACATGGCAACAAAGGCGTAGAAGCCGCGGTGAGTGCTATCCACATGGCAGCCTTGCGAAAAGATATGTTGATTAAAACGACGATTGGATTTTAGATAGGACACTGATTTTTATGATTGTTGAGACATTTTATGATTAAAATTGAGATATTTAAATCATAAAGAAAACATAATTAAGCGAGTATATTTAAATTATAGAATTAATACAAGCTAAATAATTGGTTGTCAACATTTTGAATGCCTGCTAACTGCCAACTTTAAACTGCCTACTTACATAATTATCATAACTATCAGTGTCCTGTTCTGTGTAGCGAGTTGCAAGAACAACCTCAAAATTTAAACAATTTTAGTTCACCACCGTCACGTCCCCTTTCACCACCACTAATTCTCCGCCTGCCATTTCCACTTCCGCCACGTAGACGTACACCCCAATCTGCACCCGCGTTCCATTAAAAATGCCATCCCAACCAAAATTCGGGTCATTTGCTTGAAAATTACTTCGGCTGTATACCATTGTACCCCAACGATTTAGAATAAAAAAACGCTTGATCTGCTGTACCTCCTGTCCGGCATTGATGTAAAACATATCATTCACACCATCTCCATTTGGAGAAAAAGCAGTAGGTACGAAAATACGCTCAATCTGTTGTACAAATACCTGCAATTGCGCCGTAGCCATGCAGCCATTCGCATCGGTGACGCGCACGCTATACGTACTGGAAAATTCAGGCTTTACGAAAGTCGTAGTGCAAGTGGCGCAACCAATCGAATCGGGCGACCACACGATATTGGTCAATTGATCGGTCGGTTTGCTGGAAAGAATGGTCAACTGAACGCTGTCGCCGCGTGGCACGGTAGGCGTTTCACCCAAAGCATCCGCTTGTAAGTCTATATCCAAATTTTCTGGTTGTAATAATTCCGCTTGGAGGGTAGTATCACAGCCATTCTGGTCGCGTACGGTGATGGTGTAATTGCCCGGCAACAAGGATTGAAACTCATTTTTAGCACCAAAAGTACCGTCATTCAACGCGTACGTAAACGGTGCTTCACCTGTAGCCGTCACCCGAATCCCACCGTCGCGGGTTTGATTGCAAGTCAATTGTTTTAATTGTAAGGTAGCACTTGGTTTTGTAATATCAGCCATGACTGTTACCGCATCGTCAGCACTACAGCCTGTGGTGGTATTTGTGACTACGAGCGTGTAAGTATCGGGTTGCGTCACTTCCGTCAATGCAATATTATTAATTGCGATCGGGCTACCATTTGCAGCTGTCCAATTGTATCGAATGTTGGAACCCGTTTCAGCCGCGCCCCCAATCGTGACCATATCCAAAAGGCAATTCAATTCCAAATCTTCTCCCGCATCCGCTAATGGCGGGACTGGGATAGTCACATTCACCGTAGTACGCGTATCCGGGCAGGAGCCAGGCGCATCTATATTATATCGAAACACATACGTGCCGGGCTGTTGATTCACTGTTCTAAAAGACCCGAGATTAGCATTGAATGCGCCGCCACTGGAGGTCGGTGCGGGTGCTTCCGTCCAAGTACCGCCAGCATCTTCGCCTTGTAGTAAGTCTGCCAACGAAATAATGGTATCCGTTCCGACACACACTTGCACGGGCGCAAGCGCAATGCCACTATTTGCAGGTGCATTCACGGTGATGTATTGCTCGTCAGATGCTGTACAACCAGCCACGCTTACCGCATAACGCACCAGATAGGTTCCAGTGTCTAATTGCGCTGGATTAAACGTGTTTATGGTATCGCCATCTACGATCCAAACGCCGCCGCGTGTTGCAGTTGAATCCAACAAAGAATCCAATCGAATCGTAGGTTCATTTTTACAATAATTATCGCGTCCGGTCCAAGCCGCATTTACATTTGCCACGGTAATGGTTACCTCATCAGTCGTCACACAAAGTTGCCGAAAGCTCAAGTCATCAATGGCAAAGTCGTTGCCAGCCGCCGTGTTATTGACATTTGCAACACAAATCTGGGCGGTAGAAGCGGTTTGGGAAGTCCAGTTTGTAGTGAATTCTCGCCAATTACAAGTCTGGGAAGAAGCAGTAAAGACATTGCCAATCAGATTTCCATTGATAGAAAACTGTAATTTTGCTGGATTTTGGGACACCATGGAAGCCGCCCAAGCACTAAATAAATACTCGGTATTTGGGGCAACTGTAATGGTTTGACACCATACATTATTAGGCGTACCAGAAGCATTGACCACCATCATAAAACCGTTTCCACTATGGTCGTTACAATTAGTAAAACTATTTTGAATATCTCGCGGGCGACGCAACACCGCATACCGACCCTCTGGGCGAAGGTCCGAATTGGTATAGGTATAATCACTGGTGAAGCCTACATTGCCACCATTAAAATCGCCATTCGTGATCAAGTTTTGGGTGTTGATACTGCGCACCGTCATGGTGTAGGTAGTGGTCGTATCCACCCGCGCGTTGGTTCCCAATATGGAAGTATCAGCAATGCCAGTGGAAGGTGTCCACGCCGCAGAAAGATAAGTGCCAGTGACGGTCGCAACCAAATTCACGACCGCACCGGATTGACAAACGGTTTGGTCTGCACCCGCCGATACCGTCACATTACAAGCGGCAGGTGGTGGAACAGTATGAAATTCAAAGGTAGAAATGGCGGACGCTGCAAGGACAGCCAGCCACAGCCAAGTGATTGAATACACGTTTCTCATCGTATGTGATTTTTGAGATTTGAGATGTGAAATCAAAAATTTGAAACGGTTGTTTATTTCACATTTCTAATTTCAAATCTCCTATTTAACCTAAGGCTGTCCAAAAAAATTTAAGAAGCTCACTTTGAAACGTCAAATATAATTAATTTTTATTAATATGTGGCATAGCGTGTAAAATTTATAATTGAATTTTTATCATTGGAGTAACATAATTATAAATTTTCCAATTATTACATCCCATACACTTCTCCCAAGTCTCATTTTTAGAGGGTAATCTATAAGTTCCTAAAATTGCACCATATCCTAATACTTTTCTTTTATTAACTTCTTTTTCAAAAAAACAATTCTCTTCCCCACATTTTATCCATTCAACAGATACTATGCAACCATAAGTAGGTAAATTTATGGATAACTCTTGCAAATTTACATCTATCCATCCCTTTTTTTTAGCAGGAAAAAAAATAATATTTGAAGAAGTTAATTCTTTAGTAATCTCTTCTTTTTCGTTTATTTCATATATTCTTAGTCTCAAGCAGCATTCAATGTTTTGAACATATTCTAAATATACAGATGCTTTTTTGATTTTAGTGGATAAACTATTAGGATTTTTTATTAGAATACCACGTTGTATACCTACATTACCTAAAATAAATCCGTTAGGTTTTCTTGACGTATTACCTAAAAAAGTGAAAGGTTTCTTTTCTTCATTATTTACTAAAACTTCTGGTAAAATATAATCTTTTTTTGCCAATTTGATTACAACGCTGTCAAATACCCAATCACTATCAAATGAAAGATACTTTGTTGCATAGCCTATTGATGAAAACACTAAAGTGTCTTTTGAAATTACAGAAATTGGTAAAGAAAAATATCCACTTTGATTCGTGTAAGTTCCCTTATCTTTATTTTTTACTGCAATAGTAACATACACCAAAGGTTCTTCATTTTCATCATCTACAACAAGTCCATTTATATTCTGAGAATATATTAGATTGCTGATGCTAGTAATGAAAAATAAAATAAATAAATTTTTTTTACAGTATTTTGGCATTCTCATAGTCTTCTTATCGAAATTGTTTAAAATTAACGATTCATTTAATGAGGGTAGCTACTTAATCTATATATTCTATTATCTAAGAGTTTTCTCTTGAACTAAAATATGAGAATGCAGAGGCTTATTCCGAGAATATATTAATAATTTTTAACAAGTTCATCGTAAGATATACCCGGTACAATTAATTCACAAATATAAACTTATCTTAGTAATACATGCTTCCACATTTAGAGTTTTTTACTGTATATCCGTAATCGTAGCTACCAAAATTTATCCAAAACCTATATCTTGTGCACGACCCATAAAAATGAGCACCTTCCGCAGTGTTTTCACAATTATCACTACATACATCATCCCAAAAAGGACGTCTTTCTGATGCTGCTGCTCCAGTGGTGCTTTCTCCATTTAAAGAAGTCAACACAAAAAAAGAAAGAACGATGAAAAACGACTTTAATATTCTTTTCATAAATTTAGGATTAAAAAGTTACACCTACTCGTTTCGCTTTTCGGCAATCGCGCCACCATCTGGTAGTGGGTTTTAACATTTGGATCGGATATACTTACGATTAATATTTTAATAATATCTCATTTTAAAAATAGTACTCAGTATAGGAATTTTTCAAAGCTCTGGTTTTTTTAGTAAATACTATAAACTTACTGTATAATATTCTAAAATTCTAACTCTAAGTTCAACTTCGCCGAAGACAACTCTGCCAGCGCGTGCTGATCACCTAATTGTCGGGCAATTTGTATGCCTTGCGTATAAATTTTTAATGCCTGTTCGGATTGCTCTTGCTTCTCATACAATTTAGCAAAATGATAATAGGTGCCGACATAATTTGGATCGCTTTGAATTAATCTGCTGTAATAATCCAACGCTTTATCTTCCTCATTCAACTTCTCCTGTTCTTTTGCAATTGCAAATAATAGAAAAGAATCATGTGGACTATTTTTTAACATATTTTCTAATTGTTCTAAACGATTCACAGGCGTTCGTTGTTAGCTTATTTTAAAATTAGCGAATTTTCGCTGGAATAGAATTTCAGTTTTGATTATCTTTGCGTCGCTTTGTCAAAACGTTAAACGGGTAGCGACAAAAACATTTATCCGCCGAAGCAATTGCAAAGGAGGACAAAAACACATAAATACATTAACACAATGAAGCTATTGGTTTGTGTAAGTAAAACGCCGGATACCACCAGCAAAATTGCCTTCAAATCGAATAATACAGAATTTGACCCAGCCGGTGTCCAATTTATTATGAATCCTTATGACGAATGGTACGCGCTGGTGCGTGCCCTTGAGTTGAAAGAAACGCTCGGCGGCACGGTTACGCTCCTTAATGTAGGACCTGCCGATAATGACCAAATCATTCGCAAAGGCTTGGCACTTGGCGCAGATGATGCCGTTCGGATTAATTTAGATGCTAAAAGCTCGCTCAATGTAGCCAAACAAATCGCTGAATTTGCGAAAAGCGAAAACTACGATCTAATTTTTTTGGGTAAAGAAAGCATTGATTATAATGGCTCCGAAGTAGGCGCGATGGTAGCAGAATATTTGGAGATGCCGTTCATTTCTTACGCCAGTAAGTTGGAGGTAAATGGAACGACCGCTACGATTTCCCGCGACATAGAAGGCGGCACGGAAGTATTGGAAGTAGAAACGCCCTTTGTACTCAGTGCAGCCAAAGGACTTGCCGAGCAGCGTATCGCCAATATGAAAGGTATCATGATGGCAAAATCTAAACCGCTGAAAGTAGTCGAACCAGTAGCGTTTGAAGATTTGACAACGGCAGTCCAGTACACTTTACCAAAGCCAAAATCCGCCGTGAAAATGATTCAACCGGATAATATGGAGGAATTGGTAAAGTTGTTGCACGAAGAAGCGAAAGTTATTTAAGGGGGTGATGGGGTGATTGGTTTATAGGGTGATGCGTGACGGAGTGACGAGAGAAACTTTGCGCGCTTGCGTCTTTTGCGTGAAAAATGCTGGTAGCGGACAAAAACACTTTAATACAAAAACACAACAAAAATGGTAATAGTAGTTGTAGAACATCATAAGGGACAATTAAAAAAAGCGGCGTTTGAAGCGGTGACGTATGGATATAAAACAGCGCAAAAGCTTGGCGTAGAATGTGTTACGTTGACACTTGGCTCCGTCTCTGGCGCGGAAGAACTCGGTAAATATGGGGCTTCTAAAATTTATAATATTGCAAATCCGGCATTGGATAGTTTCGATAGTCAGGTACACGCGGCGGTGATTGCCGAAGCGGCTCAAAAATTGGGTGCTACTGTGGTCATTGTGAACCATTCTGCGGATGGAAAATCGGTGCTGGGTCGCTTGGCAGCGCGGCTGAATGCAGCTTCTGCGCCGGGTGTGAATACGCTTCCGATGGTAGAAGACGGGACGTTTAAAGTAAAAAAATCCGTTTTTTCGGGCAAAGCAATCGCGGAATTAGAGTTAAAATCGCCTATGAAAGTGCTTTCCTTGATGGGCAATAGTTTGCAACCGGAAGTAGTGGGCGAAGTTGGAACGATAGAAACATTGGACGTAACTATACCGCAAAGCCGCGTGAAAGTCACAGCAGTGAAGCAAGTGGAAGGCATCGTGCCGCTCCCAGAGGCGGAAGTAGTAGTGTCCGGCGGGCGGGGTTTGAAAGGTCCTGAAAACTGGGGTATCGTCGAGGAACTGGCAGAGACGATTGGCGCGACCACCGCTTGCTCGCGTCCGGTAGCGGATGCGCACTGGCGTCCTCACCACGAGCATGTCGGGCAGACGGGTATTGCAATTCGTCCGAATTTGTACATTGCGATTGGGATTTCCGGTGCGATTCAGCATTTAGCGGGTGTGAATAATTCTAAAACCATTGTTGTCATCAATAAAGACCCGGAAGCACCATTTTTCAAAGCGGCGGATTATGGTGTAGTCGGCGATTTATTTGAAATTGTACCAAAATTGACGGAAGCGTTTAAGAAATTTAAAGCCGATAATTAGAAAGTGGAGGATAGGAAAATGGGAGGATAGGAGGATTCCCTTGTCACTTGGTCACATTTTCGCTTGGTCATCCTATCTTCTTATCCTCGCATCTTCCATTTTTCAAAAAAAACGGTAGGATTTCAACATAAAAATTGTACCTTTGCACCGCTAAAAAATAGAAGAAAGATATTGTTTGAATAATTGAAATAACAAAATGGCTATTTATTTAACGAAAGAAAAGAAAGCGGAGGTACTGGGTCAGTACGCAAAAGCGCCGGGTGATACGGGTTCGGCAGAGGCACAGATTGCCCTTTTTACGTATCGCATTCAGGAATTGTCTAATCATTTGAGAGGCAATCAGAAAGACCACTCTTGCCGTCGCGCCTTGTTGTCGTTGGTAGGTAAGCGCAAGCAATTGTTGCAATACCTCTCGAAAAGAGACTTGCAAAAATATCGGGAAATGCTGGAGAAACTCGGCATTCGTAAGTAGGTTTTTAAAGACGATAGATTTTAGACATAGACGTTAGACTTAAAAGTTAAGCTCGTTCAATTGAAATTACAAGCACATAGTCTACTGTCTAAAATCTATTATCTAACGTCTCCAAAAGTCGTCAGCCGCACGCGTAGTTATCAATTTACAAAAGCGGAAAAAAGCAATTAAGTCAAAATAAGGAACAGTCAAAAGGTAATTTTACATTTAATATTTTACATTTGACTTTCACCGAGTGCGTACCCACCTTGCCTTTTTGCTGACGAATAGTTTAGAAGTAAGTGAGCGAAATTACAATGGATGCAAAATTAGTTGCAAACTGCCTACCTTCCTTCGTTTTACTCCAGCGGGCAAGCTGCTAACTGCATACTGAAAACTGCACCTTGCTCCACACGCAGGACAACACCTTGTTGCTCCGGCGCGTTTGATTTTTGAAACAATCTTAAAGCGTTATTTTTTATGGGACAACAGATTCCAATCAGTACCTCCTTCAACTTACCAGATGGAAGAGAAGTGACCCTCGAAACGGGCAAATTAGCATCGCTGGCAGACGGCTCTGTACTGGTACGCCTAGACAAAACGATGTTACTCGCCACCGTTGTGTCCTCCAGAACAATGCGAGAAGGACAAGATTTTTTTCCACTTTCAGTTGACTATCAAGAGAAATTTGCGGCTGCTGGGCGGGTACCGGGCAACTTTTTTCGACGTGAATCCAGGCTTTCCGATGCTGAAATATTGACTTCTCGTTTGGTAGACCGCGCCATTCGACCGCTTTTTCCAGATGAATATATGTTTGAGACACAGATTATTGTCAATCTGATTTCCGGCGATAAAGAGACGCTTCCTGATGCGTTTGTAGCATTGGCAGCTTCAGCAGCGTTATCGGTTTCTGATATTCCATTTCAAGGACCTATTTCGGAAGTGCGCGTAGCACGTGTGAATGGCGAATTCAAAGTAAACCCAACCCGAAGTGAATTAAAAACTGCCGATATTGACCTTTTAGTAGGTGCAACGGCGGATAGCGTGACGATGGTAGAAGGCGAGGCAAAAGAATGCTCGGAAGCTGACTTGATTGTAGGGATTAAAATCGCACACGAAGCTATTTTAGTACAAATACAAGCACAGCTTGAACTGGCAAAATTAGTAGGTGAAAAAGCAGCAACCAAACGGGAAGTAATTCCAGCAGAAGAGGATGAGGATGTGAAAGCATACGTTGACCGTTCGGCTCGGGAAAAATTGTACGCCACTGCAAAATCTTTTTTAGATAAGCAGAATCGCAAAGCACAATATGAGGAGACGAAAAAAGGAATGGTTGAAGCGCTCAAAACCGAAAAAGGTGAAGAATATTACACGGAAAAGAAAAAATTCGTTGACCGCTATTTTGATAAATTGAAAAAAGAAGTCGTGCGCGACATGGTACTAACGGACGGCGTGCGGCTTGACGGTCGTAAATTGGATGAAATTCGTCCGATTTGGTCAGAGGTAGATTATTTGCCTTCTACACATGGTTCGGCGCTTTTTACACGAGGCGAAACGCAGTCGCTTACTTCCCTCACCTTAGGCACCAAGCTGGATGAAATGATGGTGGATAATGCGATGAACCACCATTTCGATAAATTTATTTTGCATTATAATTTTCCACCCTACTCCGTTGGAGAAGCGAAGCCGATGCGGGGTCCGGGTCGCCGCGAGGTTGGGCACGCTAATTTGGCAGCACGTTCGCTGCGGCAAGTTTTACCAACTGATAATCCTTATACCATCCGTATTGTTTCTGACATTTTAGAATCCAACGGTTCGTCTTCGATGGCAACGGTTTGCGCCGGTTCGATGGCATTGATGGATGGTGGTGTGAAGATAAAAGCGCCCGTTTCTGGTATTGCAATGGGTTTGATTGCAGATGGCAAGCGCACAGCGGTATTATCGGATATTCTCGGCGATGAAGATGCACTGGGCGATATGGATTTTAAAATTACCGGCACAGAAAACGGCATCACAGGTTGTCAGATGGACATCAAGATAGAAGGAATGCCGTATGATGTGTTGGAAAAAGCGTTGGATCAGGCGCGTCAGGGTCGTTTGCACATTCTAAGCAAGATGGCAGAATCAATCGCTGCGCCGCGCGAAGATTACAAACCACACGCACCGCGTATCGTGGAATTAATTATTGAAAAGAGCTTTATTGGTGCAGTGATCGGACCGGGCGGTAAAATTATTCAAGAAATTCAGGCAGAATCTGGTGCTACCATCAATATTGAAGAAGTCGGTGATAAAGGTATCGTAAGTGTTGCGAGTGCCAATAAAGAATCTATTGAAAAAGCATTAAATCGGATTCGTCAAATCGTGTTCATTCCAACAGTAGGCGATGAATATACGGCGATTGTGAAAACAGTAATGCCGTATGGCGTTTTTGTAGATTTCAATGGTAAAAGCGGCTTGCTGCACGTCTCGGAGATGTCCTACTCTCGCATTGACAATGTGGAAGAAGTATTCAAAGAAGGAGACGAAGTGAAAATCAAATTGATTGAAATAGATAAGAAAACTGGCAAATATCGCGTGTCGCGCAAAGCGTTACTACCAGCTCCTCCGGGTGGCGGTGGTAATGGTAGCAGCCGGGATGATGAAGACCGCGGGGAGCGAAGAGACCGGGGAGACCGAGGTGGGGATCGCAGAGGTGGCAGCGACCGGAGAGGCGGTGGCGACCGATACAATCGAGATTAAAAGGGGGAAATGTGAAATGGGAGTTGGGAGATGTGAAATGGGAGTTGGGAGAAGTAGGAGGGAA
>CAZJXN010000017.1:10351-22056 GCA_964549655.1 uncultured Saprospiraceae bacterium | reverse complement strand
ATGTGAAATGGGAGTTGGGAGATGTGAAATGGGAGTTGGGAGAAGTAGGAGGGAAATTAGAAAGCGTAAATTTTCAAATTTCTCATCTCACATTTTATATTTAAATAGTGTTGCTTTAGGAATAGCCTTGCGTTATAATACGGAAGGCTATTTTAATTTTATAAAAACTGGAACTTTACCGTACCGATTTTTGTACTTGAGTAATGGCTTGTATATAAGCCTTTTTTGTGAAAAAGTCAAGTTTCTTTTTTTAAGCGCAACTTTTGCGAATAAAAGAACGTATATTTCGTCATAATCTAAAAATTCCCAAAATCCCGGACATATGCGGCAGTTAAAAATTACGAATAAAATTACGACTCGAGAGAGCCTTGCGTTGGACAAATACCTCAACGACATCGGCAAAATCTCAATGCTCACGCCTGAACAGGAGGCAGAACTGGCGCGCCGAATCCATGATGGAGACCAAAATGCACTTGGCAAACTGACCGAAGCAAATCTCCGTTTCGTGGTTTCTGTTGCAAAGCAATACCAAAATCAAGGACTTTCTCTTAGCGACCTTATCAACGAAGGCAACGTCGGCTTGATGAAAGCAGCCAAACGATTTGACGAAACGAAAGGTTTTAAATTCATTTCTTATGCCGTCTGGTGGATTCGACAGTCTATTCTACAAGCCATTGTCGAGCACTCGCGCATTGTGCGCTTGCCTTTAAACAAAGTTGGTTCGTACAATAAAGTGAATGAAGCGTATGTATCTTTTGTGCAAAAATTTGAGCGGGAACCTTCGAATGACGAGCTGGGAGAAATTTTAGAGATGACCGGAAAAGAAGTAGGCAATATGCTAAAAGGTAACGGTCGGCACGTGTCAGTAGATGCGCCGATTGGCGGAGAAGATGGCGATTCGACTATGTTGGATGTCATCATTAGCCAAGACGACGTGAGTCCGGATAGTGAATTGATGGAGCAGTCTTTGCGGGATGAAGTGCAACAGGGTTTGTCCATTTTGTCGCCACGAGAGATAGAAGTGCTGTCAGCATATTATGGTTTAAACGAATATAGGCCTTTGACTTTAGAAGAAATTGGCGAAATGTATAACCTGACCCGCGAACGGGTACGCCAGATCAAGGAACGTGCCATTCGGCGCTTGCGCAAATCCTACAATCGAAATGCACTGAGATCGTATCTCGGATAAAAAGAGACTGCCAATTTAGACTGGCAAAGGAGGCGACATCTTTCAACGTAGAGGTGTCGTCTCCTTATTTTTGCGTAGTTTCGCTCCGAAATTGCACGATTTAATGGAAAAATGGATTTTTATAGGCATCCTTTTCTTTCTTTTCGGATGCCAATCGGATAAAAAAGCACAACCAGAAACAGTTTCTACTCGTCTGATAACCAATATCGAAGACGTGCGGCTGCGCGAAGCTCCCGGAGAAAACAGTAAGGTATTAAGTTCGTTGCCAAAAGGAACGGTCTTGTATGATTTGGGCGAAGTGAGCAATTTTACAACAAAAGTACAATTGCGCGGTATCCAGTTTGACGAGCCGTGGCTCAAGGTGCGCACCGAAGATGGCACAGCAGGCTGGGTGTATGGCGGCTCGCTGCATTTCACAATGAGTGACCCCTCAAAATTGGCAACTTTATTGATGGAAAAGCGATTACAAACCTTATTTGGCAAACTGCTGGCAGATAGCATTCGCGCGTATCGGCAGGATTTTCAAGCGGTGCAATCGGCACAAGGATTTGCAGCTATGTATCGGAAAGGTACCACGCTGCGGGACACCATGGTAGGATTGATGGAGGCGCGTATCCCCGTAGGCGACCCCGATGAACGACCCGATTTGTTTTGGTTGGAACAGGCGATGCCCAGTTTTGTACCACAATTGGTAGCAGAAGGAACGATTTATTATCTTTTTTGGGATTATAAACAGTTGATTACCAAAGCAAAAGCGACGAAGGAGACCGACGATGATGACTTTGTAAACTTGGCGATGGCAATTTTTCCAGAAGACAGTATTGAATTCTTTTATCCGGTCTGGTTTATGCAAACGTGGGATTATGGTGGAAGTAGCTTGTTGGGAAGAGGATTACATTATAAAATGCTGGCAAAAATGGACGAAGCATTACAAAAAAGCGACTTGTTCGCACCGGAAATTATGGAATGGAAAAGCTTGTTAGTCAACGATATAACCGATTTTAATGTTACTTATTGGGAAGCAAAAGAGAAAATTGTAGCAGAATTGGATACGATTGTAACAGCCAATTATAAAATATTGACAGCCGCTGATAAAATTGCGCTACAAACGCGCCGAAAGCAATTTGAAATGCCGGTGGAAAATAAAATTCAAGTGAATCAGCAAAGTGGAAATTAAATGGTGGAATGATTTGCTGCGCGATATTTTGATATTTTTTTCAACGGAGTACAGTCTGGCATCTAAAACAGGATCAGTAGTTAAATTTAAAATAAAATGGCAATTTTTGCATTATTTACGCTTGTTACAGTGGGCATTGGTTTTGGAATACTCTCGCGGGTATTGCCACAAGTAGCGCCTAATTATAAGCGGGTACAAAAGGACTTGAAGCAGTTACAAGCCGAGATGCAGGGGTGGTTGAAAGAATCGTTAGTACCCATTGGTCGGCAGGAATTAGAATTATTTTCCGTTAATCAATTGCACCAAACTATCAGCAAAGGCTTGACTTTAAAAGCGAAAGGCGTTTTTGCTACCATTTATAATGAACCCGTATTAGCTTACACATTCAAGCGATATGTGGCTTCGGGTGTGAATGCGTTATTGTTCGCGCGCACCGCTCAAAACGATTATGCTTTTTGGCTCAAAGGCACTGAAATTCAGGTTTTGATTGATAATAAATTATTGGGGACTTTACGCGAAAATGGTATTTTATATAATGAAAAAAATCGCCCCATCGCTCGGATTAATTACAATCATCCTGAATTAGCCGCCGTCATCGTGGGCGAGCGCGAGGTTGCCAGCATCGTAAAAGCCGCCGTGCGCAAAGGGGACATCCTCAGCCCGCGCGCCTTCCAATTTATCAAATCTGACATTACCGACGAAGAAGAAAAGTTATTACTCGCTCTTGCAACGCTCGAACTGGTGCAGCGTTCTATGCCCAAAAAGGGGTAATGAGTTGATGGAGTAATACCGATTTACAATGCAAGAGAGCTTTAAAGGATGATTTTTTAGCTACGAGTTTTGTAAATAACTAAGTAAGTAGGCAGTTTAAAGTAGGCAGTTGGCAGGCATCCAAAACGTTGACAACCAATATTTTAATAAAAATTTTATTATAATTTAAATTTGCTTGATTACTTACTATTGGCTCTGCGTTCTCTGTGCCTCCTTCGTCCGCCTATGGAGGATGTGGTTAAAACAAAAGTGCTTTAGCACTTAATTGCTTGTAAATATTTATTTTAAACGTAAATTTCGTGTTGGCTTTTAAATATTATATATCGGCTATTGGGATTAATAATTTATGCGAATATCGGGTTAACCCCGAAGGGGTGATATATTTATAGACAATTGACAATCAACGGGTTTTGAACCCCGACGGGGTGACACATTATACGTAAATAGTGTCACCCCGCTGGGGTTCAAAGTAAATTTTGTCGGTTTTTTTATAAATATGCCACCCCGTCGGGGTTAATTCCATTCATTTGAAGGGGTTTTTGACCATTTTTAACCCGATATTCGCATAATTTATTCTATTATAATTACATAAAACAAGCACTTAGCATATTTCAACTATTGACAACTTTTTCTGTAACTGTCGCCAACTGAACGAGTTAGCATCTCTCGGTCTCTACTTCTGCCGCATTGCTTCCACTGGGTCCATCTGCGAAGCCTGTAATGCAGGAATCAGTCCAGAAACAACGCCAACGACAACTGACAAGACGACCCCGAAAATAATATTATTCAAAGACACATACAACTCAAAATCAATGATTTGAGTCAGCAGGGTCGTGATAGCAAATACCAAAATCAAGCCTACTACACCGCCCAAAAGACATAAAATGGCAGCTTCTATCAAAAATTCTAATAAGATGATATAGCGCTTGGCACCCAATGCTTTTTTGATGCCGATGATATTAGTCCGCTCTTTCACCGATACAAACATGATATTGGAAACGCTAAACATACCAACCAAAATAGCAAAACCGCCCACAAAGTAACCGACCATATTCAACACACCAAAAAAACTATCCATAAAATTGGAAATAATGGAGATTTCATTGAGCGAAAAATCGCTTTCTTCTCGTGGCTTGAGACGCCGCTCGCCACGCAACGCACCCGTTACATCATCTCGCAGCTCCGGCATTGGCACGCCTTCTGCTGCTTTAATATTGACCGACGAATTTCCAAATGGATGGTTGGGTTTTAAATTGGCAATCTTGCGCGCCAACTCATAGGAGATAACAATAGATTGGTCAAAATTCAATACGTTGATTAAACTTTCGCCCTCTTTTTCCAGCACACCGATGACTTCCATGGGTCTGCCGCCTACTTTGATGGTTTTCCCAATCGGGTCAATATTGCCAAATACTTGGTCGGCTACCTCAAAACCAAGAATTGTTTTATTGGCACCATAAAAATATTCTGCTTGTGAGAAAAAACGTCCGTCTTTGTATTTAAAATTAAACATCTCTCCAAAATCACTCGTCACGCCAATCATAAAGGAGCCTTCCGAGCTATTAGAACGGTATTTTACGGTACGCACCCCTACTTCCACATGGTACGAAACCAACGCCGCCAGTTCTGCCTTTGCTTGCACCGCCTCATAGTCTTTATAGCTAATATTGGGTCGCCGCATGAATTTGTAAAAGTTCTCACCGGGGTCTTCTGCCCATGAAAATTTATTTACATATATTACGTCACTGCCCAGCTTTTCAATACTGCCGCGCACGTTGTCCTCCAGTGAACCCACTGCCGACTGTACGCCGATGATGCAAAAAATGCCAATGGAAACGCCCAGCAACGACAAAAAACTGCGCAGTTTGTTCCCTTGCAATTGTTGTAACGCCTGTAGAATGCTTTCTCCGATAACTTTAAATAAAATGCCCATATATTAAAAATTTCACCCTCGAATGTACTATAATGAATAGGAATCCAACAAATCATTCGATGAAAAGGTGTTATTTTTCTACCAAAGGGTATTGGGTATTGGTTATAAGGTATTTGGACTTTCGCTTGTTGCTTGCATTTGGGTTTTCATCTCCCGCAGATAGCGCAGATTTTTTTAATTAAAGGGCGTACAAAATGCACGGGAGAGATTAAGTGATAGATGGTGAGCAACAAGCGAAAGTCCAAATACCTAATACTAAAAACTAAATGCCTCCAAATGGAACAATTATATCCACTCGCACGTATACAGAACGAAGAGGGAGCAGAATGCAGCCAAGCGTTCTGGCAATCAATTATTTCCCTTAATAAAAACTTTGTAAAAATAACTACACACTGCTTAGAATGATTATCTTTGCGGTCAATTTTTTGAAAACGAAAGGAATGAGAACTAAACTGTCGCAATTTGGGTTTGAACTACCAAAAAAATTAATTGCACAAAATCCTGCTAAGAATCGAGATGACGCACGTTTGATGGTTTTGCACCGGGATACCGGAAAAATAGAGCACAAGATATTTAGAGATGTGATGGATTATTTTGACGATGGTGATGTCATGATTTTCAATAATACCAAAGTATTTCCGGCTCGTTTGTATGGCAAAAAAGAAAAAACTGGGGCTAAGATTGAGGTGTTCCTGTTGCGAGAACTCAACCGCGACGCACGCCTGTGGGACGTACTGGTAGATCCCGCCCGCAAGATTCGGGTAGGTAACAAACTCTATTTCAGCGACGATAACGACAATGATATTCTGGTAGCTGAAGTAGTAGACAACACGACTTCTCGTGGGCGCACGATTCGATTTTTGTATGACGGACCGGAGGAAGAATTTCAAAAAGACCTGAGCGGTTTAGGAAATACGCCGCTGCCCAAGTATATCACGCGCCTTCCAAATGATACCGACCGCGACCGTTATCAGACGGTATATGCCAAAGAAATAGGTGCGGTAGCTGCTCCGACTGCGGGTTTGCATTTTAGTAAAGAATTATTGAAACGACTGGAAATCAAAGGGTTAGAGTTTGCAGAAGTAACCTTACATATTGGCTTAGGTACGTTTCGCACGATTGATGTGGAAGACCTTTCCAAACACAAGATGGACGCAGAGTATTTCAAAGTCGGCGCAGCGGCAGTGAATACCGTCAATAAGGCGAAAGAAAATCGCAACCGCATTTGTGCCGTCGGTACTACGTCTATGCGATCTATAGAATCTGCGGTGTCGGCAGAAGCAATGTTAAAACCGGCAGAGGGCTGGACGAATAAGTTTATCTACCCACCATACGATTTTAGTATTGCCAATGCGATGATTACTAATTTTCACCTTCCCAAGTCGAGTTTGCTCATTATGGTGTGCGCTTTTGGTGGCTATGACTTGATTATGGAAGCGTATGAAGTGGCTATGAAAGAAGAATATAGTTTTTTTAGCTATGGCGATGCGATGATGATTATCTAATGAAAGCGTTTGATATTTGCTGCCCGATACTTTGATATTTTCTCAATAAAGTACAGTCTGGCATCTGGTATCTCTTAATCTGGCATCCAAATCGTTAAGACTATCTTACCGCGAACAAATAATTGCAATATTTAGAGAGAAAAAGCGTATCTTTTCTATGTGAAAGGGTATGCTTTTTGCATTTGCATAAATAAGAATTGCTTTATGAGAGAGATGGGTTGGATTATTGCCCTGTTGCTGTGGGGTAGCGGGTTGTCGGCACACGATATGCCTGCCAAAAACAGCATCGCGTTACAATTTTATTCGGAGCAGCTAAATGTTGTTTATAATATAGATATGCTCACGGCGAGATGTACGAAAGTAGAGGAAAAAAATATCATGGATTTTTATCGCCAATTGGAAAAGACGGATTATCGGACACTGTTGGACAATCTGCAACAACAACAATTAGAACTACAACTGAATGACTGGTTATTTTTTCAATTGATGCGGACGAGTGTGGATGAGATTTTTCAGCAAAAGTCGGAACTGGAGCGCGAATTGATCTGCTGGTTCCTGCTTTCGCAAGCTGGATTTGATACGCGGTTGACGTACTTGGGGCAGCGCGTTTTTGTGTATGTGTACTCGAATGAGGAAATTTTTGAAGTCCCGATTATTGCAGAAGCAGGTAGAAACTATGTCAACCTGACCAGTATTTCTACTACTTCCAAGCCAGAGACTTTATATCTACTCAATTTTGCGCCGCGTGCTAAAGGAAAAATGTTTTCTTTTGCCTTTAAAAAAGTGCCGAAACTGCGTGCTCAAATAAGTACCCGAACCTTACATTTTAAATATAAAGATATCTCGTACCAAATAGAAGCCCAATATGACCAGACACTCATAGACCTGATGCGCAAGTATCCGCTCATTGGAGAAGAAGAATACCTGAAATTTCCAATATCTGATGCCTTATCCGGTTCCATTTTACCACAATTAAAGACCTTATTGCAGGATAAATCGCCCCGACAGTCCCTCGAACTATTGGTTGCATTCACACGTTCTTGCTTTGAATACAAGGAGGATCGGGAAGTGTTTGGAAGGAGTAAGCCTATGATTGCTGAAGAAGTATTGTATTACGAATATTCTGATTGTGAAGATCGTTCGGCGTTATTTTTTGCGTTAGTGAAAGAATTATTGGGTTATCCGATGGTTGTGTTGGCGTATCCGAATCATATCACAGTAGGGGTAGCATTGGAGGAAAAAGGATCCGGCGTATTTGTGGAAACGAAAGGAAAGCGTTATTACATTTGTGACCCGACCGGTCCGGTAAATTCGGCAGCTATCGGTATTTTTCCAGAGGATTATGCAAAAATGCCCTTTGAAATCGTTTTGCAGTACAAGTAATTAAATACCAATCACTTAGCAACAATATTTATTAAAATTTCCTCCTGCTCCACAAAAAATAAGATATATTTTGGGAAGGAATAGTAAAGATTACTTGGTTAATTCATTCCTTTTTTTACTTTTGCCGACAAATGAGGGGAAATGGCAGTTTTGCCGCTGCACTTTCGTTTTATGCTTTTTATATCAAATCACTACAAATCTTGTTTATGTATTGGACTTTAGATCTTGCAAGCCACCTCGAAGATGCTCCTTGGCCCGCTACCCGCGACGAGCTGATTGACTTTGCCATTCGTTCGGGCGCTCCAGTAGAAGTAATCGAAAACCTTCAAAACATGGAAGATGAAGGCGATCTATATGAAAGTATTGAGGACATCTGGCCCGATTATCCACGTAAAGATGACTTCCTATTTAATGAAGACGAGTATTGAATACATTGATATTTTCTATTACCTTGCGAAATTTTATTGAATTTCACGCACTACGTCATTGATTTAGCTGCAAAATACGGCATTACAAGCCCCCGATTTTTTAATAGACAATCGTACTGTTGCACCAAAATTTTGCTACCAAGAAAAAAGGTCTCACATCTATATTTAAATGTGATACCTTTTTTACTTTTTTACGTCTCACCAAATAGTATAATCCTGATAAGGGAAGGGCTTGACCATTTATAATTGACCAACGACCATTGACCATCCGTAATAAAGGGAGAATCAAGTAGATTAGCTATTCGGATGTGCCGATTATTTAGGTCGAACTACTTATACCAGTATGCAGTCGGCTGTACGCAGTTGGCAGTTGGTAATCAATTGATTTACATAACAAAAAAAATATTTATAAAAATATATTGAATTGGTAATACCACTAACGAATATATTTTTATTATATTAGACTAAAATAAGTTAAAGCAACGTATTTTTTATTTCAAACGACTGTCTACCAGCCAATTAATACTTAATAATCTCGCTATCCCGTCATTAAAGGAGGATACGATGCAGCGGCATTAACTGCATACTGATATTGGATGATATAAAAAGCGTAAATAAGTATGAAAAATCTATTAGACATCACAAAAATTCTGACGCAGAAAAAGATAGGCAAAATAGAGATTTTGGACGAACAGACGCTGCGGCAAAAAGATAGTTTGTTTGGAAAATTCTACAAAGGTTTGTGCGCCGAAAAGATTGAAACGGACGAAGAAGCCGCTCAATTGCTGTATGGCACACCCGATATCGGTGATACGTACCGAAAGCTAAAATCTCGGTTTCGGCGACGGCTGCTCAATACCCTGTTTTTTGTGGATATGAACGTCCCACTCGCATCCAACTATGATCAGGCACTACTCACTTGCAGTAAAGAATGGACTATTGTAGAAATCTTGATGGCTTATGAAGCAAAACAAGCTGCCGCTACTATCACTAAAAGAACCTTGGGTATCGCGCTGAAATTTCACTTGACTGATTTGATTGTGAAATGTGCACGTCTGCTATGCGAATATGCAGTGTATGAAGAAAAAGAAAAAGATTTTCGGTATTATAATGCGTATATAATACAATATGTACCCATCCAAGAACTGGAATTGAAAGCAGAAACCTTTGGCAATGAGGCGATTTTGCTTTATCAACAACCAGACTGCGGAAAAAAGTGCATTCAAAAAATAGAAACTATCAGTCATAGCTTGGTGGGGCTTTTAGAAAAAGTATATGCTCCTCCTATCGTACATTATTATATGTACTTGGCATGGACGCTTTATTATGAAGTATCGCAAGATTATGATGGAATGCTGGATGTGTGCCAAAATGGAGAAATATTTGTAAAAGAGAAAGCCAGTTTTTTAGAAAGTCGGAAGCGACCCGTTTTTTTTATCAAGCGTCTTGCCGTTTATTTACACCAACGCCAGTATAATAATGGAAAAACGCATGCGGAGGAAATCTTACAGCACCTCCAAATAGATAGTATTGGATGGTTCGATTTTATGAAATATTATTTACTACTTTCTTTACATACCGATAATTTTATTAATGCGCTCGCTATTTTTAGTCGGGTCGCGGCATCTACTCATTTTCATAAACTGGATGCGCACCGGCAGCAGGAATGGGGACTTTTTGAGGTTGTTTTACACTATTTTATGGAAGTACAAGGCACGAGTCGGTTGCTCTTACCGAAGCAAAGGCGTAAAGTATTTAGCGTGAGCGACTTCATGAGTAGCCCGATTGATCTGCACGCCTCTTTTGCCAATATCGTCGTGCAACGCATTACTTTACAAATACTCTTTTTATTACAAAAACGCAGCCACCAGAGTATATCCGAACGGATGGAACAATTGCGAAATCTGACTAAATACGAATTACAAAAAAAAGGGTACGAACGCCCTTATGCTTTTGTAAACTTATTACTACAATTACAAAAAGCCGATTTGAACCCAAAAAAACTAAATAACCCAGAAAAAAATTTACAAAAACTAAAATTATATCCTTTCATTTATCAAGGTAAATTGATGCAATTAGAAGCACTGCCATACGAGAAATTATGGGAGTTGGTATGCGCGCATTTGGCGTAAGTTGCGCTATCTTTAGCCGCTGAAAGTAGCTGACAACCGCGTGTGAAAAAAATTATTATTGCCATTGATGGTCCTTCCGCTTCTGGGAAAAGTACACTGGCTAAAGACCTTGCCGCTATTTTGGGGTATGCTTATGTAGACTCCGGTGCCATGTATCGGGCAGTGACGCTTTTTTTTCTTCAAAATCACATTCCTTTTCATCACATAGAAGCGATACAACACGCATTAGAACATATTTACATCCGTTTTGAACGGGACGAGCGTGGCAACCGAACCTTTTTGAACAATAAGGATGTAGAAGATGCAATTCGCCAGATGGAAGTGTCGCAAAATGTGAGTCCAGTGGCAGCCATTCCAGCCGTGCGCGTAGCAATGGTGCGCCAACAGCAGGGGATGGGCAATGAAAAAGGCATTGTAATGGATGGGCGAGACATTGGCACGGTCGTTTTTCCAACAGCAGAATTAAAATTTTTCGTGATTGCAGATTTAGAAGCCCGTGCGCAACGACGTTTCGCTGAATTATCAAAGAAAAAAGAAGACGTGACTTTTGAAAAAGTGCTGGAAAATTTGCGCGACCGCGACCAAATTGATTCTACCCGTGCGCTCAGCCCATTGCGACAAGCCGAAGACGCTATTTTAATTGATAATACGAATCTGGGTCGGGACGCACAATTGGAAGTCGCTATGCAATTGGTTCAACAAAAATTAAATCTATCTAACTGAATGAACCCGAAACGATTACGTTCTATTTTACGGTTGCTCACTGCGTTTGTATTGATTGTAATTACATTAATGGTTTGGCGGAATGCTGACCCGACCCTTCGCTTTCGCAATTTGCAAGAAAAATTTAATGCTGATTATCAAAATATTGTATATAAAGATTCGACGGTTTTTATAATAATCGAGCCGAAAAAGATTATTGGCTCCATCACTCGTTTAAAATATTATCAAACAGCATTTCAAGCATTTCAATCCGAAAAATTAAAATCTACACATCAAGAAGAACGAGAACACACGAATCAGTTAATAAAACAGCAACTCCTGCTTTGGCAAAGAACACAACAAGACCCTTCTCTTTACAACATTGGTGAACCAATGCGCCGTATTTTACAAAATGTGGACGTGCCTTTGCAAAATCGCTTACAACAAATTGAAAACTATTTACAATTATCAGAAGAATATTACGC
>CAZJXN010000017.1:0-10251 GCA_964549655.1 uncultured Saprospiraceae bacterium | reverse complement strand
TTACAAATCTTTCACCGAATTCCGATCTACCAAAATATCTTTCAACTCTTTTAAAAAATTATACTGATGTGGTAATACTTTTTTGAAGGCTTCTTTAATGGCGAAGTAAGTGCCTTTATCAGCTTCCTTTATTTTTTCTTTCAAATGCAAGGCATCTTCCAGCAGCATACTTTTGAGCGAGGGAATATCGTGCCACTCCCCTTCTATGGCGTATGCTTCCTGCGTATCTCCATTATCTTCCTGCACAGGGTCAAGAGCGATAAACTTATCTTGTTGAGTATATTTTGGCGAATCTTGTTCGGGTGCATTTCCTGCTGGAATGCTCCAATTTTCTGCATTTTCCGGGTCATTCACCAAAAAGATCTCCAGACCCCGCTCCCGAAAGCGATAGATGACGAGGTTAATTTTTTTCGATAGACTCATTTGCATACAAATCTTTATCTAAAACCAATAGCTGAACAGTGCGCAAGGCAAAAGGTTCATTTAAAAACAGCGGATAAAGAAACGTACTTTTGATGAATTTACAAAGTATAAATCAAGTTAGAGCATCCTATTTTAAATGATCGTCGTCTTGCGCTTTTTTTGTGGGGTTGGTTTGGGAGTCGGTTTTAGTTGGTCTGCATCGTTCTCTTCCGGTTTCGATTTCCATTCTTTTTTAGAGCCATCTTGGTCATATTGTTGCCCAAATTGTTCTAATTGCCGTTGCATCTGTTCCATCATTTCCCCAAACTGCTTGGAGAAATCTTCATTCAGAAAAGAATTCGGCAGTTCATCCGACCCAAAATTTTTGAACTCTTTCAAATAAAACGTGTCCATTTTCATCGGCATATCGCCAAAATTATCCCAGTGAAATTCGCGCACTATCGAGGTATCCAATGGAAAATTATCGCCGTCGAAATTACGAAACTCGAATCGTTTTGCAAAAGCCGAGTCAAATGGCATTCCATCAAATGGTTGCACAAAAGTCGTATCAAAAAAGAAACTATTTCCACCCAATTGCTTATTTAATTGCTCTGCCATGTGTTGCATCTGGCGTTGCATTTGTTCCATTTGCTCGCGCCGTCCCTCCTGGGTTTGCGCAAAACTTATTTGCAAAACGCTGATTGTCAAAATAATAAAAGTGATAATTTTTTTCATAATTTAAAAATTTACATTCTATTGTGTCACTGAAAGGTTGGATTAACCTCATCGGCTTCAAAAAAGCATTGAATGCCTTGAGGCTGGTATTCGCTATCCCGACATTACTAACTCAAATTATTGATTTTGAGTTGTATCCATCTTTAAATAATAAGTAGTGCGCCTTAAATAATTGATATTATTAGTGTTGTCAATTGCCTGATTAATAGCGTATTATTAGCACGTCAACTTATCATTTTCGGGGTCGTAGTATCGGTTATCGGAGGCGTTATATCCAGTTGATGCTCGCATTACAAACTTCACAAATGGGCTAAGTAGAAATAATGCGCCAGAAATATAGGAACAAAACAGAAGACATTTTTCTTAAACGGCATCCTAATCGCCACCTCCACCTCAAATTTCTTCGAGCTACACTATTTTTCTTTTATTCCATTTATTTTTTAATCTTTTGAATTTCAATATATTACAAATAATATTATTTTACTTTATAATCTTGATTCACCCATTCCTAATAAATTTCTAAAAAATAGACCTTGATATAGTGCATTATTCAAAACCAAACACCTAATTTTGACCTTAACAACATACACGACCAAAAAAGAGAGGCTACCCGGGGGAAGGCGCAGTATCTAATTTTGTTAAAATTAGAGAAAAAAAATTTTGAGCATTAATTTTTACTAACTTTGCGCATCTCAAAAACATATCCCATGACGAGGTATCTACTACTTGTGCTAAGCACAGTTTTGCTACTACTGACGACCAAAACACTTAAAGCTCAACAGCTTTCCCTTTTCACCCAATATCGGGAGAATATAAGTGTTATCAATCCTGCCGCGATGGAATCTGATTTCCTTGCGTTCGGGCAGAATCTTACCATCGGAGCTTCGTACCGCGCACAATGGGCGGGTCTGGAAAACGCTCCCCGCACACAAACCGTTCGATTTTCCTACTTCAATTCCGATGCCAGCGGCGTAGCCCTCATGGCAGGTGCGCATCTGATGAACGACCAGACGGGACCTACCGGTTTTACGGGCTTTTATGGCCGCATTGCCGGCGTACTGAGTTCCGACCCGGAGTATGGCGGATTTGTAGTCGGATTGAGTGCTGGTGCCGTACAGTACCGCGTGAATGCTTCTGAACTCTTCGTGCGGGATGCCGGAGACGTAGTTGGTACACAAGATCAAAGCCAGATTTTCCCAGATGTGGGCGTGGGCGTGTACTATTATCAGACCATAGGCGACGGCAACTACTTTTACAGCGGCTTATCGGTGCCACAAGTAGCGGGGTTGGATTTAACCTTTAAAAACGATGCTGGTGAATTTCTCACCAAGCGCGTACGGCACTTCTACGGGCTACTTGGGTTGTACAAATTCTTCGACAATGATAGTTTTATAGAGCCTTCCCTATGGGTAAAATACGCACCTAACGCGCCGGTAAACGTGGATGTAAACATACGTTACCAAACGCCGGGCAGCCTCTGGATTGGTACGGGCGTATCTTCCGCTAAAAATTTTCATATTGAAACGGGCGTTCTGCTGGGCGACGGCGTAGACAATACCTTCCGCATCGGATATGGTTTTGACTACTCCTTTACGTCTTTCGGTCCGTCTGCCGGTACCACACACGAATTGAATGTTTCCTTTTCGCTCGATCGGTAATGTCGTCGCGTTAGGTCATGCCAACACTATGATTGCTTTCATTTAATATTGTAAACCATTTACATAAATAAGACCCTGTGCTTGTCAAAAGGCTATGGGTTATCAATTGTCCCTTTTCCCATGAAGAGAGCTAACTATATGAAATTCAGTGGTCTTATGAAAAGACTACTATCCTTGATGGTCATTATTCTGGCTTGCAAAATAGCCGCTTGGGCACAGCCATCACTCATCTTTCCACCGGCATCTCCCGGCGTAGGCGAAAGCTTCTGCGTAGAGGTGAAGGTGAAAGATTTTACGGATATCCTCTCGATGGAATTCTCGCTACAATGGGACTCTTCCATCATTCAGTTTGAAAGAGTGGAAGGATTCAACCTGCCGAGTTTTAGTGCCACCAACTTCAATACCAGCCTTACTCCTAATGGTAAAATAAGTATAGATTGGGAAATAGCGGCGTGTTCTCCCACCGCCAACGGCGTGACAAGACCCGACGGCACTATCATTTTTCGATTGTGTTTTAAAGCTTTGGCGCAGTACGGCGGTACGTCCGAAATTATTCTATCAGATGATCCAATTCCCATACGAGTCACGCGCGTGAATGCCTGCCCGAATAACATCGGTATGTTCAGCAAAAATGGACTGGTCTCCATCGGTGTGCGTCCACTTATCCTCATTGCCTCGCAAGAGACGGCGAATGAAGGCGACTTGGTGTGCGTGGATTTTAGCGTGAATGGTTTTGACGACCTCACCAGTATGCAATATTCTATGAAATGGGACCCAGCGGTGTTGAAATTTGACGATGTAGTGGTATTGGATAAATTGACCAACTTGGTGGAAAGTAACTTCGGTACGCCCGACCAACCGAACGTGGGGGAGGGGAGGCTTACCTTGTCGTGGACGTTTGTAGAACCCTCCGACCCCGGCATAACCTTACCGGATAGTACCGTCATTTATCAAGTCTGTTTCCGCGTGATTGGAAAATGTGCAACGTCCTCTGTGATAGAATTTGTAGATTCTCCAACGCCCTTTGAATTTACAAATACAGTGGTAGCAGGCTATGAAATCAAAGTCCTACAAGAAGTTGGCAAAGTGCAAGTAAATAAATGCGACCCAGCGGGTTTGAAAATCTTTGCAGATTGTGGCGCTCCCGTAAATCCCAATGAAGAAATTTGTGTAAAAATAAGCACGGCTGATTTTCGTAACATTAGGGAAATGGAATATAATCTGGAGTGGAATGAAAACGTGCTTCGTTTTGTAGGTGTAAAAAATTTCAACGGACAAGTAGTTGGTTTAGACCTCGCAGATTTCAACGTTGGCAATGTGTCCAACGGCGTATTAGGATTAGATTGGTCTACGGTTAACTCCAATGGGGCTTCGCTACCCAACGGTGCCGGTAGTCTATTTGAAGTGTGTTTTAAAGTGATAGGCGTAGATGGCGGCAGTCCGATTACATTTACCGGTTCGCCCCCCCGAGTCGCCACTTTCAACAACCCAAATTTTGGACTCAATCCGACCAACTGTGCCGTAGAAATTATTGAGCCGAGCGGCGTGGTGATGAATCTCAAGAGCGTGGATGCACCCTTGGGCGACACGGCGTGTGTGGACATCAGCGTTACAAATTTCAATCAAATTGTAAATTATCAATTCTCTTTGGCTTGGGAAACCAATCACATGAGTTTTGTGGGTATCAACAACATCAATCTTCCAGGAGCATCGGAAACAGATTTTAATTTCATTGGTGTGGACGGGGGAGCCCTTAGTTTTTCATATACGCCCAGTTCGGCACAAACCATAGTAGATAACACCGTTATTTTTAAAGCTTGTTTTCAGACGACCGGTGCGCCGCAGGACTGCGATAATTTGGAAGTCGTGAACCAACCGGTAGTAACCAAAGCCGTAAATACCACTTCTAACAACAATGACATCGGCGTGGTAAGCCAACCCGGAGAAGTTTGTATCCTATTCCCGGAAGGGTTCTTAATTGATATTGGCGAAGTAACTGCCGACACGGGTACCATTGCTTGCGTGCCGATAAAAGTAGTAAGTTTTGATAATATCACTGCTGCGCAGATTCCGTTTAGCTGGGAACCTTCGGCGCTTGACTTCGTAAGCATCCAAAATACAGGCGCGCTGTCAAGCCTGAGCAATGCGAGTTTCGATACCACTTCTGCTAATGTCGGTTTATTAAAACTAAATTGGACGAATCCTTCTCCTGTCACCGTACCGGATAGCACCATTATTTTCAATGTTTGTTTTAATCTGGTTGGTATTCCTGACTCGTGTTACGACGTTCGGGTTGGTGAACCCAAACCCTTAGTCACAACTGCGAATGGCAGTGGTAGTTTATTATCCAATCCGGGTGAAATTTGTATTCGTCCTAAATTAACTGTAGCGGATACCATTATAAAAGCCGTGAGTTGCCCGGGTACAAATGATGGAGAAATCACACTGGCGGTCAATGGTGGCAGAGGTCCCCTCGGCATTACTTGGGAGACCGTTCCGCCGCGCTTTGGTCCTACTGCACGCAACCTGCCACCCGGTAAAGTCGCCGTTACTATTTTCGACAATTCCAGCCCGGCACTTATCCTGCGCGATACCTTTGACATTCCAACCAATCCGAATTTGCCTTTTGCAGATGCCGGACTCGATAAAGATTTTAGTTGTGCGCCACCTATTGTACCACTCCAAGGACAAGGCTCGGCAGGCGCTCAATACACTTATCTCTGGCGTACGATAGACGGTCAATTGACACCGGATACCAACCGTCTGGCGGTCAGTGCTTTAGCACCCGGCACTTATGTACTCAATGTAAAAAATAGTGAGACAGGTTGTACAGCAGCGGATACGGTTAAAATTATTCCAATTGACTTTCCAAAAGCAGATGCCGGAGAGCAAGCTAATTTTTCTTGTAGCCAAACGACGTTTCCCTTAGATGGTTCTGCCTCTTCCACAGGTGCTAATTTTAGTTATCGTTGGGTAGGTTCAGCAGGTGGTACCGTTGTAGCAGGAAGAGACACATTGCAAGTTTCACAAGCAGCTACACCCGGTACGTTTGTGCTTTCTGTGACCAATAAAACGTCGGGATGCGTAGACCGCGATACCTTTTTGCTTAGAAGTACGCAAGAGTTTCCAAATGCCAATGCGGGTCAGGACATGGAATTATCTTGCGGACAAACGCCTATGGCAGAATTATTTTCACAATCGGTAAACAATGATTCCGTCGCTTATCAATGGCTTAGTTTGACTGGGGAAGTGCTGTCACAAGACGTGCGTTATCAAGCTACCGCAATCGGCGAATACTTATTGCGTGTGACGAATCCAAATAATAATTGCTCGGCAATTGATACAGTGCAAGTGAATGTCAGCACGAAAACGCCAGATATAAAAATAGATAGCTCTCAGCAACTCACTTGTATAGCTGATACCGTGACTTTGACTGCCGTCGTCACCAATGCCACCAATTATATCATACAATGGACGGCGAGCAATGGTGGACAATTCGTACCCGGCACGGATACGACACTTACGCCTCAAGTTGCAAAACCCGGCACGTATCAGTTAGTCGTGCGCGATACCGCCAGCCAATGTTCCGCTTTGGACACGGTGGCAGTCAAAACCAACATCAATCCGCCCACTGCAAAAATTGATAAAACAAATAGTCCAAGCCTGACTTGCCAGAGTAACGCAGTACAACTCAATGGTACAGGTTCTTCCACAGGTGCTAATTTTAAATACGCTTGGAGATTAGATAGCACGGTCGTTGCCAGAGATACGCTGCGACCAAGTGTGAGCAATCCGGGCAAATATATTTTAGAAGTGACTGATACCGCAAACGGCTGTACGGCAATAGATTCGATACAAGTGGCTGCAGACACCAGTTTGGTACGCATTACGTTGCCATTAGAAGAATTAAAATTATCGTGTACCGATAGCGTAAAAACGATTACAGCCACAGTACAACCCGCAAATCCAAATTATAACATCGTCTGGACGCCTTCCAATGGCGGTCAGATTCTAACTGGACAAGGTACGCTTACCATCAGAGCAAATGTGGCAGGCACGTATCAACTAAAAGTAACCAATCCTACCAATGGTTGCTTTAGCAGCAATGAAGCGGTCATAAGAGAAGATAAAGTATTTCCAGCCGCAAAAGCCGGTGAAAATGCAGCCATCACTTGCACCACTACGACCGTACCCCTCAATGGCGCTGGCTCTTCCGTGGGTGCTGATTTTACCTACCGATGGAATGCACTCGCTGGCGGACAAGCGCCTTCACCCAACAATGCCTTGCAAGTAAGTGTAACCAGACCCGGCAGCTACGAACTCGTAGTAACCAATAGTGCCAATCGCTGCGTTGCAAGAGATACGGTGGTCGTAGCCAAAAATGATTCCATACCGCGCATCTCTTTCGGCACGCCGGAACAACTCACTTGTACCGATTCCTTAGCCACAGTGAACGCCTCGGCTACAACTCCAAATGCAAACGTGACCGCTCAGTGGAACGGCTTGGATAGCGGTGTCCCGCAATTGACCAACAATCCTTTGATTATCAATGTCAACCAAGGTGGTCGCTATGAATTATTGATTACCAATAACGACAATGGTTGCGTTGCAAGAGATACCGTTGAAGTATTGAAGAGTGCAGATGTTCCGACCGCAAAAATTGATTCTACCCGACTGCTCACTTGCTTGACCAATACCACTCCGCTGAGTGCTGCCGGTTCTACTGTCATTGGAGCCTTTACCACCCAATGGATCGCGCTCGACGGCGGAAGTGTACAGGTAAGTCCAAATAATCCACTACAAGCCACTGCTACTGGCGCAGGTAAATACCAACTCACCATCACGAGTACCGCCACAGGCTGTAAAGCTACGACCGAAACCGTAGTCAAAAAAGACCCGAATGAACCTGTGGCAAGTGCTATGGCTGCCAAGCCAAGTATAGGCTGTGGGGAGAATACCATGCTCAATAGTGCAGGCTCTTCTTCCGGTACGGGCATCAGCTATCGCTGGTCGGTCGTAAGTGGCACGGGTGCTGTTACAAATCCAACTGCTCAAAGCGTGCAGGTAGATAAAGCAGGTACGTATCAACTCGTGGTTACGAATGCGCAAAACGGCTGTACTGATACTGCCACCGTCGCCATCACTTTCAATGTGCAGTTTGAAAAAGCAAATGCTGGTGCAGATAAAGCCGTGTGTGAACCAACCGCTACGTTAGCCTCGAATTTGCCGGCTGGTACAACTGGACAATGGAGAAGCCTTTCTAATGCAACGATTGCCAATCCAGCGCAAGTGGCTACCAGCGTTGCCAATTTGGCGGCTGGTAACAACCGTTTTGTCTGGGCACTTTCTGCCACGGGCTGTGGCGAGTACAGCGCGGATACCACCAGTATAAAATTAGAATCTAAGCCTGTCGCTGCCGATGATGCCTTCACTTTAAAATCCGGCGAAACACAAGGCACGATCGTAGTCACTGGAAATGATAACCTGAATAACGTCGCCAACTTCTCGGTGAGCATCGCACAAAATCCAACCGTTGGAGGCATTGCAGGTGTGGGTGCAGACGGCAAGGTTGCTTACCTCGTCAAGCCGGGTGCTTTCGGTCAAGATGAATTCTCGTATGCCTTGTGCAGCACTAATTGTCCGAGCTATTGTGACACGGCTTTTGTACAAATCAATATCGAAGAAGACCCGAATTTTGAAGCACCACCGCGCGTCAACGCCATCACTCCCAATGGAGACGGTTTGAATGATAACTTGATGTTTGACGAATTGCTCATCAATGCCGAGCAATATCCTGACAACGAACTCATCGTCTTCAACCGCTGGGGCGACATCGTATACACCGCCCGCCCCTACGCCAACGACTGGAACGGCACGAACGAAACCAATCAAGACCTCCCAGAAGGCACCTATTACTACATCCTCCGACTTGATATTTCCGAAGGGATTATCATTCGCGGCGATGTGACGATTGTACGGTAACAATGTGCCGCACCGCTAAGGTGTGGCACATTTATCGGTATCTAATTTGACGCATTTTCAACAATAAAACGCTCCGCTCGAAATCAAGCGGAGCGTTTTTGTTTTAGCCCTGTACCAGCGTGCTTTTTAACAACCTTTGGCAGTCAGCCGCCGCGTCCCTTGTCTGAACCATGATTCTTGTGATTTTTATGATTTTCCTGATTTTGACGCAGCCCTGCGATTCCATCAAGGCAATCCTATCCATCCAATAAACCAAGGTTCAGACCACCTCGAAGACAACTTCCTACCACTGGAAGGCAACTACCGGCAGTTGGTAAACCTTCTCCGTTGCTTGGTAAACCCTCTCCGTTGCTTGGTAAATCTTCTCTGTTGCTTGGTAAATCTTCTCCATTGCTTGGTAAATCTTCTCCGTTGCTTGGTAAATCTTCTCCAGTTGTCGGAGAATGCCTTCCAATGGCTGGAAGGCATTCTCCAAGCATTGGTAAACCTCTTCCGATGACTGGTAAACGTCTTCCAATGACCAAAACACCCCGTATTGTAGCTATACTCTGTCATTTTCTCGGATGACAATATGATGAAAGTCAAAAACTTATTATATTTGAACTTCGACGAGTTTTCCGAAATCTTAAAGATTTCGGAAAACGGACTTTATATGTAAAACGTGACACCAATGCCCCAAGACAGCAAAGCAGGACGAACCCATTCCAATATTCCACCAAAGCCCTCGCCCGAAGGCGTGAACTGGCTATTCGTTATTGCTATTGACGAGTATCACCATTGTGCTAAGCTTGGGAACTGCGTCAATGACGCAAAAAAGGTTATCAAAGTCCTTCAGGAAAAATATCAATTCGAGCAGGTTATTGAATTGTACAATGAAGCCGCTACCAAAACCAACATCGTTACCAAACTGAATCAATTGAGTGAAAAAATTCGCGAGGATGTTGATAATCTGATACTGTATTTCTCCGGGCACGGCGAAACGGAGGGCAATGACACCGAAGATGATGAACAAATTGGGTATCTCATACCTGTGGAAGCTGCTCGCGGCGATGAAAGTCAATATATTCCGCATTTGTTTTTTCGCAGCAAGCTGAATCGCATCCGAACCAAACATACCTTTGTGGTGATAGATGCCTGCTTTGCAGGTTCTTTCTTTTACAACATCCGAAGTGAAAAACGCACCGGCTCGGAAAACTTGCCTTCGCGCTGGGGCATTTCCTCAAGCAGCTCGCACGAGGTAGCGTTTGACGGTGCGCCGGGCGATAACAGCCCCTTTGCGACTTGCCTGCTCGCGGCATTGGAAGCCAACACCACGCCATTGGGCATTCGTGGCTTGGCGGCGGAAGTAGAAAACCGAATGCAAGCACGGCGCGCCAAGCAAACGCCGATTTGTCTGCCTTTCTCCGACCCCAACAGATACAACGGGCAATTCTATTTTCATCCGAAACAAAATGAAGCAAGTGTTTGGGCGCAG
>CAZJXN010000016.1:32871-52519 GCA_964549655.1 uncultured Saprospiraceae bacterium | reverse complement strand
TAGTTCAATGATAATATTACTATCGCACAAGATTATTTCGTTCTTTGCCATGCCTCCGCTCGTATTTTATCAATGGTCACATCGCGGTCTTGCCACATTCCGAAGGCGGCTTCAATAGGGTCGTAATTTTTCTGCCCTTTAATGGAAAATTCTACTTTTACGCCAAATTTATATTCAATGGCTTCTTCCGCTTCCTCCGGCGTTTCAAATTCATTAATTATTTTTTCAGCACTGATGCCCGTTGCATCTACCTCGTCGCTCACTTGCTTCGGCAATAACGCTTCTTTCTTTTTTGCAATGTAATTTAATGCCAGCCAAATAATAACCAAAAAACTAAGGAGATAAAACGCCCGTATTTGCTTTTCTGTAAGCACCATCACTTTATCGCCTGGCTGCACCGCGCTTTGCTCTAAAATATCCGCAATTTCTTTCGGTTTTTTCGTTTTTTCAATATCAATTGCTATGGTTTGCATAAAGTGCTGTTTATAAAGCTAACAAAATTAGTCAATTTTACGTTCGATTGGATTTTTAAATTTTCACTTGGCAATTCTTCTCAATCTTCCGACCTTCGCGCCGAAAACAGTGTTCAAGTGTTAACGTGTTCGGCTGTTCATGTCCGCTCGCCAGAGCACGCTGATGCTGAGAACACATCAACACTTGAATACACGAACACACGAACACATAAATACTTGAACACCATGAAGTTGTGGCAAAAAGACTACACCGTCCATTCCGACATCGAGGCGTTCACCGTGGGGCGCGACCGCGAAATGGATTTGTACCTGGCAAAATACGACGTGCTGGGTTCGTTGGCGCATATCCGAATGCTGGAAAGTATTGGTTTGCTGACGGCAGAAGAATTACAATTGTTAATTCCGGCGTTACAACGTATTTATAAAAAAGCAGAGTCAGGCGCGTTTTTGATTGAAGCGGGTGTGGAAGATGTGCATTCGCAAGTAGAATTATTATTAACGCGGGAATTGGGGGATGTTGGGAAAAAAATTCACGCAGGACGCTCACGGAATGACCAGGTGCTGGTGGATTTGCGGCTGTTTTTCAGAGCAGAAATTCAGGAAATTACCGGATTGACAGAAGATTTATTTGACCAATTATTAGAATTAGCCCAGACGCATAAAGCCGTGCTGATGCCGGGTTACACGCATTTTCAGGTGGCGATGGTGTCGTCGTTTGGGCTGTGGTTTTCGGCGTATGCGGAGAGTTTGACGGATGATTTGCAATTGCTGCAAAGCGTTTACAAAATTGTAAATCAAAATCCGCTCGGCTCGGCGGCGGGCTACGGCTCGTCTTTTCCGTTGAATCGGACAATGACGATGGAATTATTGGGGTTTGAAGATTTAAATTATAATGTGGTGCATGCGCAGATGGGGCGCGGGAAGAGTGAATTGATGCTGAGTTTTGGAATGGCGGCGCTTGCGAGTACGCTGGGCAAATTAGCGATGGATGTAGTATTGTTTATGAATCAAAATTTTGGGTTTATCAGCTTCCCAGATGAGTTGACGACGGGGTCGAGTATCATGCCGCATAAGAAAAACCCGGATGTGTTTGAGTTGATTCGGGCGCGGTGCAATCAGTTGCAAACCTCGCCTGCACAAGTAAGCCAATTGACAGGAAATTTGCCGGCGGGCTATCATCGGGATTTTCAGTTGTTGAAAGAACAGGTTTTTCCGGCGATAGAAAGTTTGAAAAGTTGTTTGCGGATTGCTACGTTTGCGATGGGTCAAATTCGCGTAAAGCCAAATATTTTAGATGAAGAAAAATATTTATACCTGTTTAGTGTGGAAGAAGTGAATCGCTTGGTGCTGGAAGGCGTGCCGTTTCGGGATGCGTATAAAATGGTGGGCGAAAGTATCAATCAGGGTACTTTTGCACCGGATAAGCAGATCGCGCATACGCACGAGGGGAGTATTGGCAATTTGAATTTGAAGGAGATTCGCGCCAAGCTGGAAAAAGTGCTAAATGGTTTTGAATTTGACCTGGTGACAAAAAGATGTGCTGATTTGCTGATGGGTTAATTTGCGAATGATAGCCCTCATGGCATTTTTTTAACCGAAGCGGTGCAGCGGGCGCAAAGTTTATTTGTCCACTTGCCAATATAATTGCTATAAATGCCAATTCGATAGCCTAACTTGCCAATTTCAACGTTAAAATACCCTATTAGAATATTCAGTTAGCCGATTCAACTGATAATATATCCTCTTAGAACAGTGGAACACCCCCTTGGAATGTTCAATTACCCTCTTAGGACATTCAATTACCCTATTAGAGCATTCAATTACCCTCTTACAATGATCAGCTTGTCTATTTTAGCGTTGAAACACCCTATTAGAAGAATAAATTATGCTCTTTTAAGATTAAAACAGGTACTTTGAACAATCGTGGCAGGGTTGAAACAACAATGGACTATTTTTAACAGCCGATACGCGGAGAATCGTTCATCATACCAAGCCAAAAAAATCCCACGAATCATGGTTTAAAAAGGAGAGCCACGCCCGAAGGCGCAGCCCTCTCCAATGGGTGATTATCGGCTTACGATGAATTTGCTGATTAATTGGTTCACCCGTGTGTCTATGCGCACTAGGTACGTTCCGGGGGGTAGGTCCGTCACGTTGATGCGCTCGCTGTTGTCTCCTTCAAATATAGTGATTGGTTGTGCGCTTATTTCTTGTCCCACGAGGTTGAAGATGCGGAGCGTCGCCTCGCCTTCTTCTTTGCAACGGAATGTGACAGTCGCTTGGTCGCGGGTCGGATTTGGGTACACATTGATATTTTGCCCAAGTGTTAAGGAATGGTCATCGGTTGTTTCTAACTGAAATTCGGCCGTTTCATCCCCTACAATCGCCTGACAACTTGTGCCATTATATATTTTAATATTTCGGAAGAACGAATCGCCGGTGTTACTGCCCGTGTCATTATCTGCTACAAAAAACAAGCGGTTGAATGCGCCGGTATATAATTGTCCGACCGGAATTACAAATTTGCGCCAAGTTTTATCGCCCGGATAAGTATCATAATTTAAAATACCCCAAGACTGAAAGCCGTGCAATTTGAAAGTGCGATTGGCAGAGATATTGTCATCTGTATCAAAGCCAATGCCGTGTACCTCGCCTTCTACGGTAGAACCGAATTCGAACTCAAGCATGGTGTTTGCGACCACATTATAATTGAGCGTCAGCGCTTTCCAAGCATTGTTTTGAATGCGCAATTCTGTACCGTTATTGAGCAATTGGAACGTACCAATATCTTGACCAGCTCCATAGGAAGCGATACTATAATTTTTAAAATCAATACTCACACAAGTGCCACTGCCCCCTCCACCAGTGGTGGTAGGCAGACAGAAGTTCGTCGCTTCCAAAGCGCCAAAGCTACCACCTGTTTTAATGGTTTTTCCATCTGCGGCCGTGAGCGAATATGCGCCATTGCCATAATTACAGCAAATACCATCTCCATATTGGTCTAAAATTTCAAACGTGTAGCAGCCATTTGGTAAGCAGAATGTGTCGCGCACTTCTTTGCCAGCTAAGGTTTTGGTATATCCACTTCCTTGGTCTACAATCGCACCCGTTGCATTTTTCAAGCGCCAAGTGGTTTCAACAGGATAGCCATCCAGCACGAGCCGCAGGATGACGCGGTTTTGCGTACAACTTCCTGTAGGCGGTACTGGGGGTACTGGCGGTGCTGGTGGTGGGGGCGGCGGAGGAGGTGGATTACCACCGCCACCACCAGTTGTACAAGTTTGCAAGCAAGAAGCAGCCGCTATTTTATTGCGGATGACATTACCTGGCTGCGGTCCAAAACCAGCATTAAAATTGATGCCGGTGCTACCGAGATGGCAGTAGGACATAATCGTGCCGCCGCCAGAAGGGTTGGCAGGTTTGGCGCAATTGCCTTCTACAAAACCGGCGCAAGCGTCAATCGCAGTGTTATTACCATTCCATACACAAGCGTGGGTATGATTGGAACCGAGCAAGTGTCCCAACTCATGCGTCACCACCTCCACCGTCCAAGAGTACGTTGGCACATTGCTAAAGGACGTTCCAATACCGGAATAGCTCAATTTGCTGGAAGTGTAAGAAGCGCACAGCCCAGACAACACTGCAATACCGCCACTCCCTCTCGTGCCGAGCAACTGCCCGATGTCGCCGTTGATGGTGGTGCGCTGCTGCTGAAATTGATTGAGCAACTGCGAGGTGCTGGTGCCACTGTAAGGGCTGGGCGTAGACCACACATAGATTTGCGAGATTTGTACCGTTATCTGGTCATTCGCGTACAGCGTGGCTACTTGATTGAAAAGTCCGGTGATGTAAGTATTTACTTGTGTAGTGCCGCCTTTATTTTGAAAAAGGTCATAATCTACTTCAAAATACACCCGGACACATTTATCTGCCTGCCTGGTTTCAATCGTGGTAGCGTCGCGCAAATCTTCCAGTGAGTAGCCTTCGCTGGCATCAGGCGTGGCGCACGAAAATTCCTCTTGACCCGCTATTTCGCGGTCATTGTAAAGCACGTGTTGCAATTCGGAACCAACTTCCTGCATTTTTCCAATCACCAGATTGCCGTCATCAGAGGTGCTGATGAGTGCCATTATTTCTTCTTCAAAAATACTCACTGCCGCAAACGAGCGGGTATCCCCTTTCACGATGCCCCGATAATGAATGCCATGCTCTACTTCAGCGGGCGTTTCGGTGCCGCTTTCTATTACGCTGAAATCGTCGGTGAGGATGTTGACTTTGACGAGTTCTAATTCTACATCGCCATGCGTGGCACTGGGAATGCGTAAAGTGATGGATTCCGGTCTGTTTTTAAATAAAGGTTGAAGTGCTTGCGGTTGTAATTGTAAAAGGTCATAATTTTCTACTCTACTTTTCAACTCCCCGTTTGCTTTTTGTTGGGAGAGTGTAATAAATGGAGCTATGGTCATAAACGATTCTCCTTGATTTTTCTTAATTTCTACTAATGCAGCGGGTTTCAAATTATTTTTCTCCGTTTGGGCATTCAGGGTTGTAAAGGTGACGAGTAAGCATAGTATTAGTGTTGTCAGTATTCTCATGACATAAATTTTTAGGTTTTTGGTAAATAAGATTTCAATAGCGCGTACTTCGGTATACAGCCAATTATGAAACTGACTTCTTGCGATTCAAGCAAAAGCTTCATGCTCAACCGAGTAGGCATAGCAATCTCATTGAATGTTTGACTCAATCAGAAAGTAGATAGTGCCGTAGCACCAAAAAACCTCCCTGCTATCTGCGACTGGCAGTAGCCGCAGACAACTTGCATGTGTGTGAATTTTTTGTGTAAAATTTTGCATCAGAAATTACAAATTTCTGACAGCGTGTACGTCCTTTAAGGGACAACTAAATGATAGGTCGTCTAAATGTAAGATTATGTGTGAGAATATGATTTGATTTAGGCAAATATGCGCTACATTGTTTTCTTTGGTATAATGAGGAAATAGATTTATTACTTTGAGCCAGGCGCGCACGCCAAAGTCAAGCTCAAAGCTTTACTTGCAAGCAGTGTTAGTTGAGATATATTTTGGTTTTCAAAGTATGTCCGGGCAGCCGAATGATTGTTTGTATTGCTGCGTGTTTTTGAATTGGACTAAATGTCGTTTGGTAAGCTGATAATCAACCCGTGTGTTAAGCCGTAGCGCAAAAGTATAATTTTTTCGATGATATTCAAAGAAAATATTGAATACGTATGTTAAAGTTTTTTTCGCGTGTGGTTTTTCATAGCCAAATTTAAATTGCTTCCATACCTATCTGCCGGTTCGGTGCTGCAAATTTATAATTCTAAAATAGAATTCATTGCATTTTGTTGCGATGTTTAAACGTTCATTTTTGGAGTGGTCGCATTTACACCTTACGCGGTCAGTTTAGGACAAAATAAAGTACGGAAAGGAAACTAATAATACTTTTGATTCCCAATTTTTATTTGAAACGAAAAGACGTGACCGGTTTTCGAAAACCGGTCACGTCTTTTACGCATTTCGTCTCTAAAATTCATCATCCCATTTCCGACACCACTTCCTGCACCTCTGGCACCATGCGTTTGAGCATTCCTTCGATACCTGATTTCAGCGTCACTGTTGAAGACGGACAACCGCTACATGAGCCTTGCAAAATCACATTCACTGTACCTTGGTGGAAAGATTTGAATTCGATGTTGCCACCATCCATTTCTACCGCCGGCTTCACGTAGGTATCAATCAGGTCTTTTATTTTTTTGACAATTTCTACTTCATTTTCAGAATAGTCATAGCCACCTTTGTCGGACTCAATTTTTGCAATTGCTTCCGCGAAGCCTTCTTTTATAATTTCGCCGCCCTCTTCTACGTAGTTTTTGATAAAATCTTTCAACTTCAGCATCACATCGTGCCATTCATAGTTGAATTCTTTGGTCACCGTCACAAAATTACTGCTGATGTACACGCCTTTCACATAAGGCAATTCAAATAACGCCGCGCCAAGAGGTGACCATTCTTTTGCCAATTCCTCCTCGCGGAAGTCCGCCGTGCCTTTGTACAAGATACGGTTGGTCACAAATTTTAAGCTTTCTGGATTGGGCGTTTGCTCGGTGTAGAGCATGACCGGGCTTTTCGTTGCTGTATTTTCCATTTGTTATTTTCTATTTAGATTGATTCTACAAAGTTAACACGTAAGAACGTTTTTCGTTTGATGTTCAAAGCTACTTTTTAAGAAGGTTTGTGTATAAACAATTCATCATCTGGATTTTTTAAACCTGTGACTTTGAAGTAAATCTGTTCCAGCGGAATATCAATATTCAATGAATACAGATGAATATTACTGTCTAAATTAGTAGCAGACGAAATTCGCCACAATCCTTCACCTTCGCTGTAAAAAGTTTCTACCACTGGCTTATCCGGCGAAATCAAAACATATTCTTTTAAGGAAGGAATGCCGCGATAGAAGCGAAATTTGTCTGTGTTTTTCGACAAAACTTCTACGATTAAGATCGGATTTGTTAAAACATTTTCATTATAATCCGAAAAAATGGGTTCACTACTGACAACCGTCGCGTTTGTGAATACATACCTCTTCCGCTCATCCAATTCTATCGCTATGCTACTGTCAAAAACAAGACAATCCGTATCTTCTATTTTTTCTGAGATTCGACGGGCAATATTGACTGCAATACGACTGCTGTCAGAATTTCCAAAACCCGTTGCCACGATATGACCATGATGATACTCCAACTTCCCTTCCGAAGCCGCCAATAACTCGAAATACTCTTCTCTCGTATATTTCCTATTCTCAATTGCAATCATCTCGAATCAATTTCACTACAAATTTAATAAAAATTCAGAAAAGATGCCAGATGCCAGATTTTGAGATGCCAGACCGCTCGAAACCTCAATCTTAACCTCAACCTTACTTCCGTGTCGCTTTAAACGTCCCATTTGGCTGAACGAAATAGAGCGCAGTCGCTTTACCGCTTGCGTCCATTTCAAAACGAACGCTATATCCATCCAATGCTTTGAGTTTAAATTCACTGTTGCTAATTGGGCTAGTTTCATAATCGGGCTGACCGGGTACAAGTACCATGAGCATCCCATCGTCGCGCAAGTACACTTTGGCAGTCACTTCGCCCAGCGTGTAGTCGCCCGTGAGTTTTTCCTTTTCTTCTTTGGAAAGTTGGGGCAAGGCTTGCTGTTTTTTAAATACAATATCTTCCACACCCTCCTGAATGCCGATGAACGCCATAGACTCGATACCACCTTTTATATTCGTTTTAAATTGAATGCGAAATGGATTGTCTTCGCCGTCATCAAAAAAACCTTCCTTGAGCGGAATTGGTCGAAAAATGTCATAATGATAGTGCTCCATCCACATATTCAGTTCTTTTGCGGCTGCGAAAAGCGAGTCGTTTTTTACAAAAACGCGCATCGTGCCATAGCCCGGATGCTCGTAATCGCCCGTGTATTCTGCCAACAAATGCGAGGGGCGCGTGCCTGATTTTCGATTTAAACTGTCTGGCGTTGCGACCGTTTGAGCGGCTGCTTTTGCTTTTTCTACCGCATCTTTTATTTGCTTATTCCAGTTGCGATACGGTAACTTCAACATTCTATCCGCAATAAAATTGCGAATCATGCCGGGCATTGCCGAGCCATTTTGATTAGTCAGCACCACAATCCCAATACTATCCGTTGGAAAAAAACACGTGCTGGCGCTGAACCCATCAATATTGCCGCCATGCTCCACCCGATAATGCCCGCGATACGAGGCGAGAAACCAACCCATGCCGTAGTTCGCCATGTGAACATCAGCATTTTCGGCACTTGGAAGACCAGCGTTGATAATCATCTGCGACGACATTGCCTCGCGCACATACGGCTCCGGCAGTACCTGGTGTCCATTAAATTTTCCACCATTTATCCATGTCATCACCCAATTTGCCATCTCTGTCGGACTGGAAAAAATGGAACCCGCTGGTCCCATGCCTTCTATTTTATAATAATCCACCGGCTTGATGGCATCTTTTTTATCGGTGTAATAACCTTTCGCTTTATCAGTATAGTCGCTGTTCCAAACTGCAAAGTTAGAATTCATCATTTTCAAGGGCTGAAAAATGCTATCCTGAATAATGGTTTCCCAACTTCTTTCGTACAATTTCTCTGCAATCACACCTTGCAGCAGAAACATAAAATTATTGTACTGCCAGCGTTCGCGAAGGGCGGCAGATGGCTCCATGTATTGAATGCGTTTCACCAAACTATCCCGACTGGTAGGATTTAAATACCAAGAAAAATCGTGTCGTGGCAAGCCCGTGCGGTGGCAAGTCAGGTCGCGCACGGTTAAGTTATCTGTCAAATCGTCCTCATAAAATTGAATTTCTGGCAAATATTTAGTCACTTTTTCATCAAAACTCAATTTGCCATCGGCTTGCAATTTGCCCAGTAACGCACTTGTAAAAGCCTTTGTACACGAGCCAATTGCAAAAAGCGTATTGCCCGTCACAGGTGCTTTATTTTCATAATCTTTATAACCAAAACCACCGGCGTACACCACCTTATTTTTTTCAATCACGGCGATGCCCACACCTGCTGCGTGCCAGTCTTTCAACACTTTAGTTACAAAAGTATCCAATCCTACGAGGCGTTTGTCGGTCGGTTTTTGCGCGGTTGTAGAATGGGAAATTCCGCAATAGATAAATAAAAGGAGTAAAAGGTGTTTCATAAAAGTATAAGTTTGTGCGTGAATCCACGAATATCGGAAAGTAAGTAGATTTGATTGCATTTTTTTGTACAAATAGCCAATTTTCAAAGACAAAAAGGATATGAATAAAACGTATGCGTCTGCATTGCTCGGCAAGTTTGGAATGCTGTATTATATAGATTTTGTGCGATTTTATATCCAAAAAAGGCAGAACGCTTCTAAAAATAAACTTTTCAAGAAAAAACACCCAACTGTAAAGTTGCCGCCGGATTACTTAATGTATGAATCTTCTCGATTGGATTATGATAAATATTACTTTGACGGGCAAGATACAGCGAGTTGGTTGGTGGAAACCCTTGAGAAATATAAGCCTTTAGAAAACGAAAAAATATTGGATTGGGGCTGTGGTTCCGCAAGAATCGTGCGGCATTTGCCAGCTCTATTATCTTCTTGTGAAATATATGCAACCGATTATAATAAAAAATCCATCGAATGGGGTCGTGCTAATATTGAGAACGTCAAATTCTACGAAAATGAAATAAATCCGCCTTTAAATTTTGAAGAAAATTATTTTGATGTAATATATGGGATATCTATTTTGAAGCATTTATCCGAAAAGTCGCATAAAGATTGGATGAAGGAATTAGTACGGGTGACAAAGCAGGATGGAATTATTTTACTGACCACGCAGGGAAATATGTTTAGAAACCTCCTGTCGAAAGCCGAAAAATATAGGTTTGCACAAGGAGAATTAGTCATAAGAGCCACCGGGAAGGAACGACATCGCGTTTATGATACCTTCCATCCGACCATCTTTATGTATAACTTCTTTGCAAAGTATGCAACTATTCTCCTTTATATTCCAGGTGAAATAAAGCAAGGAAAACTAGAACAAGACTTGTGGATTTTAAAAAAGATGCCAGATTAAGAGATGCCACCCCGACCTCGGTCGGGGAGATTTTGAGATGCTAGACTTTAGACAAGTTAAACAAGCAACAAAAATTGTCAACGTCAAGTGAGAAACTTCAAACCCCGAACGAGAAACGTCAAACAAGAAACTTCCAAACCTATTCCTAAATGTATGAAATTCACAGGCTGGCTGTTCAAGATATTTTTTTCAAAAAAATTTACATTTGAAAGATGAAGAACAAGGAATCAAAAGCCTTTGATAAAATTCTAAAAGAAAATCTGGAAGAACTCTTTCTGCCCATCGCCGAAAAATGGTTGGGCTTCAAAATACTTCAGTCCAAACCACTGCCGGAAAAACTGCAAGTAACCCTTGAGAGAGAACCCGATTTTGTTAGAATAGTAGAAACGGACAAACCGGAAACTTTCATTCTACACTTAGAGTTTCAATCCACGAACGACGCGGAAATGCTGTATCGTCAAGCTGAATACAAAGCTATTTTGCAACGGAAATATCAACTGCCCGTTCGCCAATTTGTTATTTATTTGGGTAGCCAGCCGATGACGATGAAAACACAGTTGCCGCCGGAACAGCAAATCGTGGGCTTTGAATTGCGCAATATTCAAGCCTACCGCTACGAACAATTGGCATGGTCAAACACACCTCAGGAAATCATTTTAGCTATTTTGGGCGACTTTCATGGCGAGACACCCGAAGTAGTTATTCAACAAATTATAGACCGATTATTACAAGTGGTACACGGAAAACTGGAACTACAAAAGTACGTCCGACAGTTGAATATATTGTCGGGATTGCGTAAATTGCAAGACGAAACCATTAAAATAACACAGGATATGCAAGTTGAATTTGATTTTGACGTAGAAAAGGATATCCTCTACAAACGCGGTTTGCAAAAAGGTGTGGAGGAGGGTCTTGAGCAAGGTCTTGAGCAAGGTATCGAGCAGGAAAAAGTAGAAGGCACGATTGAAATGCTGAAAGATGGAGTATTGATTATTGAGCAAATTGCCAAATATCAGCGTATTTCTGTAGAAGAAGTATTGCAAATAAAAGAAAATTGGGAACAAGAAACACAAGCGAACCAAGATGAGATGCCAGATTTATAGCTGCCAGATGTCAGACAATAGATTTTAGATATGTCAAATGGGCAAACCATAAACATCAAACCTTCAAATTTATTTCACAATCCAACCCCCATCCCATTCCTCCGGCGGCGCAATCAATCCTAACTTCCCGTCCGCATCTTCTGCCGACAAAATCATGCCCTGACTTTCAATACCCCGCAATTTGCGCGGCGCGAGATTCGCCACAACGACCACTTTTTTTCCAACCAAACCTTCCGGCTCAAAATGCTCCGCAATACCCGATACAATCGTGCGCATTTCAAAACCTAAATCCACGCTCAGTTTCAACAACTTATCCGCTTTTGGCACGCGCTCCGCTTCGACAATAACGCCCGTACGCAAGTCGAGTTTGGTAAAGTCGTCGTAGGTGATTTCCGGTTTGGATTCTACGTAAAGTGACTTTTCTGTCGGCGTTGGCTCTACATTAGTAGGCGTAAGCGCAGGTATTCCAAGGTCTTCTGTTTCCACAATTGTGATCAATTTTGCTTTTTGCCGATTGATAATTTCAAGGCGGCTGGAATCTTGTCTATCTATAATTTTTGCAAATAAAATCGTTGGTTCGCCCACTTTGTGACCGGCAGGAACAAGTGATTCGCCGCGATTCAATTTTTCGATAGCGACTTGTAAATCACCATTTTGTAAATCCGGCAGGTTCAATAACTTGCGAATACGCGGCGTCGTAAACGGAATAAAAGGCTGACTCAACACGCTCAATAAGCCGACAATTTGCAGACTTACATATAAGCATTCTTTTATAACTGGGCTGTCTGGTTCGGTTTTATAAATTTGCCACGGCGACACATCCTGCAAGTAAGTATTTCCCCAAGTGGAAAGTTCCAAAAAATATTGAATCGCTTGTTTAAAACTAAACACGTCTAACTCGCGGGTGAGCGCAATCGCTTTGTGGCGCACGTCTTCCAGCTTTTCCGCCAGATGCACGTCTACGGTTGGCACTTTGCCGTTGAAATATTTTTGGGTCAAAGTAATAACGCGATTTACAAAATTGCCGAGATTATCCGCCAGTTCTTTATCGTGAAATTCTACAAATTCATCCCATTTGAAATCCGCATCTCGATTCTCTGGCATATTGCGAATCAAAGCGTACCGCAGCGCGTCTTCTTTATTTGGAAAATTTTTGAATTCTTCCAAATATTCATCCTGTTCAATGCCCCAATTTCGAGACTTTGAAAATTTCTGTCCTTCAAAATTTAAAAACTGATTCGCTGGTACATTTTTGGGCAATGCAAAATCACCATACGCCTTCAGCATGGCCGGAAATACAATACAATGAAAAACAATATTATCTTTTCCAATAAAGTGAATGAGTTCTACATCATCTCCCTTCCAGTAATCTTCCCAATTTTTACCGTTCTCAATCGCCCACTGTTTGGTTGCAGAAATGTAGCCAATCGGCGCGTCAAACCACACGTACAGCACTTTTCCCTTCGCTTCCTCCAGCGGCACCGAGATGCCCCAATCCAAGTCGCGCGTGATGGAACGCGGATGCAAACCACCATCCAACCAAGATAAACATTGCCCTACGACGTGTTTTCGCCAAGCCTTTGCGTCGTGTTGTAATTTGCCATCCAAAATTCCAGTTGCAATCCACTCGCGGAGCCACCCGGCGTGCTTGTCCAACTTAAAATACCAGTGCTTGGTTTCTCTTAAAATCGGTGGATTTCCACTTAAAGTCGAGCGCGGATTAATCAATTGCAAAGGCGAAAGGTCAATGCCACAATTTTCACACTGGTCGCCGTACGCGCTGGGATGTCCACAATTCGGGCAAGTGCCAATGATATAGCGGTCGGCGAGAAACTGGTCATACGCCTCGTCGTAATATTGTTCGACAATTTGCTCGTCAAACTCATCCCCTTTTTCGTATAATTTTAGGAAAAAATCTTGGGAAGTTTCGTGATGTAATGGCTCACTCGTGCGATGATAATAATCAAAGGAAATACCTAATTTTTCAAACGTATCTTTATTTAGAGCATGATATTTATCAATAATTTCGCGGGGTGAGATGCCGTCTTTTTTCGCTCGAATGGTAATCGCAGCGCCATGTTCGTCACTTCCACACACCCACAATACGTCCTTGCCCAGCAAGCGCAGGTAACGGACGTAGATGTCCGCAGGTAGGTACGCGCCCGCAAGGTGTCCAAGGTGGAGCGCACCATTCGCGTAAGGCAGTGCAGAAGTTACAAGTGTTTTTTTAGCCATGCTCTTTTGTACTTGGTATTTTTACCCAGTACCAAATACCGAATACCCAATACCATTTAAAAATGCGAATATAGTGGATTGTAACAACGAAAGGAAAGTAGAATTGGTTTCCGAAAATTGTTTTAAAAATTTATCACAAAATGGAATAAAATGTCCTTGTTCTCTTGTCTAAGAAAAGCATACAGGATACGTATTTTTTTGGTATTTTTGTTTCGAAAAATAAAAGGCACAGATTTTAATGTAACTTGTGTGAACCTTTTGCGGGCAAACCAGTTTGAATAATTAGTCACTTACGCAGAAAAGCAAAAGGTCTTGTTTGTTAAAATTTCTAATTTTCGTCGTTTTTTTTTCTAAAAAAATGCGGAATTTCAGAAAACGTATTAGATTTGCATCTGTTTGGAACGTTTTTTAACATTTTGTTGCAAACTAAAAACAATAGAATTTCGTTTTTAAGTATTATCAATAGAATTTTCACAGAAAACATTTTTCCAAACACCTTATTTTATTGGAAAATATGTCTTCTTCAAGATTATAACTGGGGTTTAGTTTTTTTGAGGGCGAAGTAGCATAAGCTACCGCCCTTTTTTTATTTGTCTAATATTCGTTTAGTTTTTCTTATACAGATTTTTTAACACATAGCTTTTTCTGCACGTGAAACCACCCTATAAATTCAGCACTTATTTTTTCCTCACCGCTCGGTTCATTCTTTCAATTATTGTCTTTGTTGTGTTTCTACCACCAATCAAAATCACCCTATAAACCCATCACCCGATCACCCATTTTCCCATATCTTTGCAAACACACGTATCACAAAAATGCACCTTACACCATTCATCGGTTTTTATCCAAATCTGAATCAGCTCGCAGCCGAACCCGCGCTTTTCGACCTTGTTAAAGAACGATATCAGAATTTGCAGCAAACTGGCTTTTTTTTGGAAAATAAAACAAAGGCGATCTACTTGTATGAAATTCAGACCGTTACGCGCACCTACCGCGGCTTGCTCGGCTGCGTGGATGTGGAAGCGTATTTAAACGGTGCAATTAAAAAACATGAAAACACGCTGCTCCAAGAAGAACATAAGCAAATGAAATTGACACTGGAACGTCAAGCTGCCGTGAAGCCCGTATTGTTGGCGTATCCCGCTGTTCCGCAGATTGACCGCTGGGTGGCGGAATATATAATGCAGCATCCCGTTTTTTTGGAGATGACTTTTACAAAAGACCAGCAAATCCATCGCCTCTGGGCAGTGCAGAAAAATGCGGATATTCAAGAATTGCAAACCCTTTTTGCAACCCAAGTACCACACGCCTACATCGCGGATGGACACCACCGAATGTGTGCAATGGCTTTGATAGCTAAAACGATAGAGGATAAATCCATAAAAGCAGCATACCAAAACGTTTACTGCGCTTTTTTTCCTTCCAGTGAATTGGAAATTTTGGCTTTTAATCGCATCGTAGAAATTCCGGAGCACGTTGACCTGACTGCATTACAACCTTTTTTCGAAATCAAACCGCTGGCTGAACCGACCTTACCGATTCAAAAACATAAACTCACGCTTCGTACCGCAACTGGTTGGTTCTTATTGCAATGGAAAGAAGCAGTGTTGCAAGAATTTACGAACGAAACGGTGGTTTTGGATACCCAATTATGGAACGAAAAAGTGTTGCGAAATTTATTAGGAATCGAAGATGTGCGGCACGACAAGCGCGTAACTTATGTAGAAGCACCTAAAAGTCTGGCTGTAATGCAAGCTAAAATATCTGAATATTCGAATCGCTGGGGCTTTTGTTTACATCCGATTGCTTTTCAAGATTTGGTGGATTTGGTAGAAAATGGAGGAACTTTGCCGCCGAAATCTACGTGGTTTGAGCCGAGGATGAAAAATGGGTTGTTAGTGAAACATTATGGAAAATTGGAATGATGGAAAGTTGGAAGCAGACAAAAACTTCACATAGTCAACGTTACGCGAGCAACAAGAAACGTCAAACTATTTCCCGGAATCCTTGTTTCATTGCTCAACTTTTGAGCGCCGCATCCATCTTAAAAAGTGTAACTTTGTATGACGCATACCAACCAAACTGTGGAAGATCTAACTTTACCGATACCCGATGATGACCCAACTGCGGCTACGCGTAAGCGCGACCACATTGAGCTGGCGTTGCGCTCGCAGGTAGGAACTGGGGAGTTGGACGAACGTTTTTACTATGAGCCATTGTTGTCGAGGCATCCGCAGCGCGGGAGTTTGCAATCGTTTTTATTTTTGAATAAATTATTTCGAGTCCCGATGTGGGTGTCGAGCATGACGGGCGGCACAGAGTGGGCGAATACGATTAACCATAATTTGGCGCGCGCGTGTCGGGATTTTGGAATGGGCATGGGATTGGGTTCTTGTCGAGCATTATTGTACACTGACGAAGTGCTTCCAGACTTTGATGTACGGGCGGATATGGGTGATGACCTGCCGCTTTACGCGAATTTGGGGATTGCACAAGTAGAACAGTTGATAGAAAAACAAGAGTTGTATCGGGTTGAAAATCTGTTAAATAAATTGCAAGCCGATGGGCTGATTATCCACGTCAATCCTTTACAGGAATGGTTACAGCCAGAAGGCGACCGCTTTAAAAAAGCACCCATTGAAACCATTACCACGTTTTTAGAACGTATGGATATTTCAGTCATTGTGAAGGAAGTAGGTCAAGGCATGGGTTATGAAAGCCTGAAAGCCTTGTTTCAATTGCCGCTCGAAGCGATTGATTTTGCGGCGAATGGCGGTACAAATTTTGCAAAACTTGAGCTTTTGCGCAGCGACGCGACCAAGCAGGAAATTTATAGCCAATTGGCAAATGTGGGTCACAGTGCCCCAGAAATGGTGACTTTTACGAATCAATTAATCTTGGAATTAGGAGAAAAAATGTTGTGCAAACAAGTAATCATTTCCGGTGGCATCCAACATTTTTTAGACGGCTATTATTTAATAAATAAAGTGCAATTGCCCGCCGTTTATGGACAAGCATCAAGTTTTTTGAAGCACGCGCGCGGTAGTTATGAAGAATTATATCAATATGTGGAAGCGCAAGTACAGGGATTGGAATTGGCGACAGCGTTTTTAAAAGTTCGGTAGTTTGAAGTTGGAGGTTTGAAGTTTCTTGTTTGAGGTTACACATTTGACGTTGCCTATTTCTTGTTTTTTGTTCAAGTAGGGAGCGATCTGGCATCTAATAATCTGGCATCTGGCATCTATGAAAAAATTAGTAAGCGGCTTTTCAAAATTATCAAAAAGCGACAAGATTCGCTGGATTGCAGAAAACTTTGCCTCGGAGCCAGTCGAAGCGGAGCGGGTGTTGACCAGTTTTTGGCATAGTGATGCTGATTTACAACGAGTTATAGATGGTTTTAGTGAGAATACGATTTCCAACTTTCCTTTCCCGTATGGCATTGCGCCCAATTTTATTATCAATGAAAAACATTACGCCGTGCCGATGGTGATTGAGGAAAGTTCGGTAGTAGCAGCGGCTTCCAGCGCAGCAAAATATTGGATGAGTCGAGGCGGTTTTCATGCAGAAGTCATTTCAACGGTCAAATTAGGGCAAGTTCATTTCTTGTGGAAAGGTGATTTTCAAAAATTACAATCCGTTTTTGAAGATTTAAAACAACACTTGATAGAAGATTCTGCGGACATTACCTGCAATATGGAAAAGCGCGGCGGCGGCGTGTTAAGTATTGAATTACTGAATTTTACAAATATAGAAAGAAATTACTACCAATTACGAGTTTCATTTGAAACCTGCGATTCGATGGGCGCTAATTTTATCAATTCTGTTTTGGAACAATTCGCCGGTACGCTTGCCGTTTTTGTAGCAACTCATCCTATTTTTGATGAAACGGAACGCGAGTTGGACATTATTATGTCAATTTTATCCAATTATACGCCAGATTGTTTGGTACGCGCGTGGGTGGAATGTCCGATAGAAAACCTCAGTGACGAAGCCGATGCCGCTTATTTTGCAGAGAAATTCCGCAAAGCCGTGCGCATCGCGCAGATTGACCCGTATCGTGCCACCACGCACAACAAAGGTATTTTAAATGGAATAGATTCCGTCGTCCTCGCCACCGGCAACGATTTCCGCGCGGTAGAAGCTTGTGCGCACACGTACGCCAGCCGTGACGGGCAGTACCGAAGCCTGAGCAATTGCACCATCGAAAACGGCATTTTCAAATTTTGGCTCGACATTCCGCTTGCACTTGGCACAGTTGGCGGACTAACCAAATTACATCCACTTGCAAAATTGTCGTTGGAAATTTTAGACAATCCAAACGCAGCAGAACTCATGCAAATCGTAGCGGTCACTGGTTTAGCCCAAAACTTTGCCGCACTGCGCTCGCTCGTCACCACGGGTATTCAAAAAGGACACATGAAAATGCACCTCACCAATGTACTCAATCACTTGGGTGCCAATGCGTTAGAAACACAAGACGCAGCGTATTTTTTTTCGGATAAAGCAGTGTCGTTTACGGCGGTGCGAGAATTTTTGGAGATTTCGAGGGTGAAAGTGGAGGTTTTAAATGGGAAAGTGAAGTAAATAGCTGACAATGATAGTAAGCAGTTTTATACAATATGCCTCGCATCTATCAAGCTAATAACTTCTACTTCATTTTCTTTAACCCGATAAAAAGCAATTGTTTGAGGTGTGATGACACATTTTCGCAAACCAGGAAATTTTTCGGAAGCTGGAAAAGCGAACGGCGTTTCTATAATAATTTGAATAGAACGGTCGAGTTTTTGAATGAAATTATCGCGCACTTTGACCGACCAGTTTATTTCTAAATAATCTAAAAGTTGTTGTAATTGCTCGGCGGCTTCAATGGAAAGATTGACTTTCATGCTTCCGTTTTTCGATATTTTGCCATAAAAGCCTCATAACCAATGCGCTGTCCAGCATCTAATTGCTCGATTCCTTTGTGAATGCTGGCTTTTTCGACATCACTCAATTCCTCCCAAAAATCTACTTTTGGCTTGAGCAGGTTTTCAATTTGTAGCAGAATACTTTCGTCTTCCAGTTCTGCCATATATTCTATAATGCTCAATTTTCGCGTTTCTAAACTAACAGTCATGCTTTAAATTTTTATACTGAAACCAAATTATTACTATTGTATTTCTATTCAAAAATAGCAAAAAAAAGTTAAACCTCCAACCATTGAATATCCAACCATCTATTTTTTATTCTAACGGAAAATTATTGCTCACTGGCGAATACTTTGTGCTGGATGGCGCATTGGCTTTGGCGTTGCCAACAAAACTGGGGCAATCATTACAAGTAGTTGATAATGAGGCTACTGCAATCAATTGGACGAGCTATGATGCAGACGATTCTGTTTGGTTTGAAGGGAAATTTTCTCTGCCATTCGGCGAATATCAAAGTGGTACAGACCAAGCGACAGGCGAACGCTTAACGCAAATTTTTCAAGCTATTCAACAACAAAAATCGAATTTCCTCCAACAATTTCAAGGTTTGCAAATCGAAACCCGACTGGATTTTCCGCGTGCGTGGGGCTTGGGTACGAGTTCGACTTTAATTGCGAATCTGGCAAATTGGGCAAAAATTGACCCGTTTGAATTATTAAAAGATACGTTTGGCGGTTCCGGTTATGATATTGCTTGCGCGAATGCGAGCGGACCGATTTTATATCAGCTGGAAAAGCGTCCTACGGTTTTGAACCGTAGGACGCTTTTCCAGCCGTTTGCCAAACGGCTCTACTTTGTCTATCTTGGCAAGAAGCAAGACAGTCGCCAAGGCATCGCACATTATCGCCAAAAAGTAAATAATCAGCCAGATTTAATTTTCAAAATTTCCAACCTAACCCAGCAATTCATTGATTGTCAAAACCTTGCAGAATTTGAATCCCTTATTTTACAACACGAAACGATTGTAGCTGAAACCTTAGAACTACCACGCGCTAAAGACTTATATTTTTCGGATTATTGGGGTAAAATAAAATCCCTCGGCGCTTGGGGCGGCGATTTTGTGTTAGCGACAAGCTATCAAAGTGAGTCTGAAACCAAATTTTATTTCAACGAAAGAGGGTTTGATACTGTTGTTCCATTTGAAAAGTTGATCCTTTGAATTGTGTTCAGGTGTGCGCGTGTTCTTGTGTTCAAGTAAGCACGTGCAAGCCACAAGAACAC
>CAZJXN010000016.1:0-32771 GCA_964549655.1 uncultured Saprospiraceae bacterium | reverse complement strand
GAACACACGAACACACGAACACATAAATACAAGAACACATAAACACACGAACACAATGATGGCTTGGAAATGGTACGATAGCAAAGTAATAAAAATCGCAAACGAGTCGCCCAACACGAAGCGATTCTGGCTACAAGTGCCGGACACAGAAGTGCTTGATTTTAGAGCCGGACAGTTTGTGACGATGGATTTGCCCATTAGCGATAAGCGCCTGAAACGCTGGCGGAGCTACTCCATTGCGAATGCGCCAAATGGGAATAAAGAATTGGAATTGTGCATCGTAAAACTCGACGGCGGCGCGGCATCGGATTATTTATTCAACGACGTACAAATCGGTACGGAAATTAAGTTCAAAGGTCCAGACGGCACGTTCACATTGAAAGAGCCGATTGAAAAGGACTTGGTTTTTATCTGCACGGGCACGGGCGTTGCGCCGTTTCGAAGTATGATTTGGGACATTCACAAGCATAATAAATCACATCAAAAGATTCACCTCATTTTTGGTACACGCACGGCGGAAAATATTTTGTATCGAACGGAATTTGAACAATTGCAACAGGAAATACCTGATTTTAAATACACGGTCGCCTTGTCGCGCGAGGAAAATTTGAATCCGGCTGATTTTCCGTTTGAAACTTATAAAGGTTACGTGCACGAAGCATATTTGCAGCATTATGCAATCGCTCGTGCTGATGTAGCATTTTATATCTGCGGTTGGAGCAACATGATAGATGATGCCGTAGCCAATTTGTTATTGCAATTAAAATATGATAAATCGCAGATTCATTATGAGTTGTATGGTTGAAATTAAGGTTAAGGTTAAGCGTAAGTTTAAGGTTGAGGTCAAGGTTAACCTATATGGGCTACAACAATTAGCGCAAACTTGCCAGCTTTTTTAAATCAATCGTCTTCAACACCCGACCCGGTTCTCCTTCCGAAACCCGCTCACCGTCCACACTTACAATGAAGCGATTGTTGACTACCACACTGACCTGTCCTGATTGGTCGTCGCGGGTATAACTTTCATAGCCTTTGTAGCCTTCAATATCAGTGGTGCGCTCGTAGCCATGTTCATCTTTACTGTTCACATCGCCCTTTATCCAAGGCGCCAAACCTGCCACACCCGCTGCCGAACTGGTTGCATCCGTGATGGTAATGCGCAGCATCCGGTCGGTTCCTCTATACTCGGCAGAAACGGTAATTACATCTTTATCAGAAATCTCCACCCGCTTCGTACCTAGATTCGAGCGTTTCGCACCCAATAATTCCGCTGGTAAAAATGCTTCCAAATGCGCTGCCCGAGAGCCACTGCGACTGGAACGATTCGAGGACGTTTCTGCTGGCGTCGCGCGTGTACTTTTGCAATTGTAAAATGCTAAACCGTTGAAAATCAAGAATAAGAAGAGCCAGTTTTTCATGTGGTTTTTTTAGGTAGAACGGATTGGGAGGGGGGAAGTTAGAAGAGGTTTTCACTCAATGTAATGTTTATAAATGCCGACTGCAATAACCAACTTAACGCCATGTCTTTTCTGAAATTCCTCTTTTTTCTTAGCAATAATGCGGTTAAAGGAAGGAGTTACTTTAGAAGCGATTATAAATCCATAATTTTTTTCTTTTGGCGAAGGAAAATGAACGCTAATTGTTTCAACAATTTGTTCGTAAGCGTACCCTATGTCTTGTCCTTTCAGTTCCACATAATAAACATCCTCGGTTTTGCAACGCACGAAAATATAATCACATTTGTTGGAATTATTATCCATCACGAAGCAGCCATCCACATGGATTCGGCAAAATTGCTCCGACTTATCTTTACATTCAATACGAAAGGTTTTGCCTTTTTCGGTAGCAGCGGTCTTGTTTTCAAAACAATCTTCTTTATCGGGATGTAATTTTTTCAGTTTGTCGAGGCACATCAATGTTGATATTTCAAATCCAGCAATTTCTCAAAATCCGCGTTCAAATCTTCCGATACCACGTCCAGCTCACTCACATCTATACTCTGCAATTCCTCATTCATAATGAGTCGCGCCGTGCCATCCGCCACAAAATAAACCTTTACATCTTCATAATTTAAATGATATTGCGCAGGAATAATTTTTTCTACTTCGTCTTTCAATTCTGGATGCTTTTTTACCACATTACCCGCTTGGATGAGATTGTCCAAAGAGGAGAGAATGTAGGGGGAGTGAGTGGTGAGAATGAGAGAATTTTTATCCGTTTTACCAGCTAAATATTCTACCAATTTCTTTTGAGTCGTCGGGTAAAGATTGAGTTCAGGTTCTTCAATGATAAAGAGTTGGTTATTTCTTTCAGAAGTTTCTTCTATTACAAAAATCATCGGAATTAATGATTGAAAACCGCTAGATGCTTCTGTTAAATCAACTCTCTCTCCGTTTGGCAAATTAATCTTTGTTCTATTTCCTCTAAAACTAAACGATATGTCAAGGATTGGAATGTTTAACTTTTTTAATGATAATCTCGCTCTTTCAAAACGACTACCAAAATCTGTAAGATACACGGGAAGCGAAATATTTTCTTTATTGAAAGTAAACAATGAATTAGATATTAAAGAAATCAAAATCCTTTCAGTAGGGATATAATTGGGATAAGAGTTTATACTTATAATTTCTTGACCAATATTGTTTAACTCTTTCAAAAGTAATTGAAAGTTTAGTTTTTGCTCATTGGAACTATCAATAGTTATTGGTCCTTTAATTTGAGTATAAATTTTGGTATATAAATCAAGTAAATCTTTAAAATGACTATTCTTAATATCTAATTTCATTCCATCTTTACTATAAAGCCATTCATAATTTTTACTCGTGAACTTTACAAAAGAGTGTTCATTAATAAAATTAAAAATATTGGAATCAGTAAAGTATTTCTCTTCTGGTAAGCTTATAACATTAATCATTTTGCATATCGCCACCAACTTCGCCAGCACGCTCTTCCCACTCGCCTGCTCTCCAATAAAAACAGTCACTTTGCCGAGTTCCAACTCGGCTTCTTTTATCGGACCAAAATTTTTAACAATCAATTTCTCTTGTGCCATTGTATTACACCTTTATACAAAGATACAAAAAGCACACATTCAAAGTTTCAAAAAACAAAAAGCCCATTCACCAACTGGTGAATAGGCTTTTTGTATAATTTATCTTCTCCATCCTCCTATCCTCCTATCTTCCCATCCTCCATTTTCTCCGGTCGCATCTGCGGAAAAAACAGCACTTCTTGTATCGTCACTTGATTCGTCATCAACATCGCCAATCGGTCAATGCCGATGCCGATTCCAGCCGTCGGTGGCATTCCAAATTCGAGCGCGCGGAGGAAATCGTTGTCAATAAACATCGCTTCGTCGTCGCCGCGTTCCATCAATTTTACTTGCTCTTCAAAGCGTTCGCGCTGCTCGATGGGGTCGTTCAACTCGCTGTACGCATTACAAATTTCTTTCCCATTTACAAACAATTCAAAACGCTCAACCAAGCCCGGCTTGCTGCGATGGCGCTTGGTGAGCGGACTCATTTCCACCGGATGGTCCATGATAAACGTAGGCTGCACGATGTGATGCTCACATTTTTCGCTGAAAATTTCGTCTATCAACTTGCCTTTTCCCATCGAGTTATCCACTTCAATATGCAATTTCTGACAGACTTCGCGCAACGCGTCTTCTTCCATTCCATTTACATCAAAACCCGTATGTTCTTTGATACTATTCAGAATACCAATGCGTTGGAACGGTGCTTTGAAGCTAATGGTTTGTTCGCCATAAGGTAGGTCGGTCGTGCCGTGCAAGTCGAGCGCTACGCGTTCCAGCAGTTGCTCGGTGGTTTCCATCATCCAAAAATAATCCTGATAGGCAACGTAAAATTCTAAAATGGTAAATTCCGGGTTGTGCGTACGGTCAATGCCCTCGTTGCGAAAGTTGCGACTAAATTCATACACCCAATCAAAACCGCCGACAATCAAGCGTTTTAAGTATAATTCGTTTGCAATGCGCATAAACATCGGAATATCGAGCGCGTTGTGGTGCGTGGCAAACGGACGTGCAATTGCCCCGCCGGGAATGCTCTGCAACACAGGCGTATCCACTTCAATCGCGCCGCGTTCGTTGAGAAACTGGCGCATACTGTTCATCATTTTGGTACGCAGTATGAATCGTTCTTTCACGCCTTCATTTACAATCAAATCCACGTAACGCATGCGGTGGCGCAGTTCGGGATCTACAAAAGCATCGTAAATATTGCCTTCGGCATCTTTTTTTACAATCGGAAGCGGGCGCAACGCTTTTCCCAAAATAGTTAATTCTTGAACGTGTACTGTAATCTCGCCCATTTTGGTACGAAATACAAAGCCCTTCACGCCAATGAAATCGCCGATGTCGAGCAGTTTTTTAAACACTTTATTGTACAATTCCTCGCCAATATCGTCGCGCTGCACGTAGAGTTGAATGCGCCCACTGGAGTCCTGCAATTCGGCGAAAGCTGCTTTGCCCATCACGCGCGTACCCATGAGGCGACCCGCGATGCGCACCGTTTCCGCGTGTTCCGCGCCTTCCGGAAAGTCGGCTGCTTCTTGGCTTTCGTAAAAATTTGCTTTGATAGCTACCGCCGAAGTCGTCACTTCAAACGCTGCCGGTGGAAATGGGTCAATACCTAAATCGCGGATTTTCTGGAGGTTATCGCGCCGTACGAGTTCTTGTTCGCTCATTTTTTTGTGTTCGTGTGTTCTTGTGTTGATGTGTTCAGGACGCTCTTTACACGAACACATGAACACATTCTATTCTACAAGAACACAATTATCAAATTCTTTTTATTTCAATTTTAGAAAGCCATTTCAGATTTCGTCTGCCGGTGCGGAAGTCTTTCGGGGCAATCAACATTATATTTTTATCCGTTCCTGCAAAAGATTTTCCATCTTCTTCGGTAATGATAAAGACTTGATTTCCAACTTCTGAATTAAATAATTCGTTCCAAGAATAGACATTTTATAACCATCCGACGCTTTACACACGATGTAATATTCACTCAATATCTTTGGATTCTCAGCTTGAATAGTCGCCTTTTCCAATACACTTTTTAATAATACGCCTTTTAGTTTTTTGAATTCACCACGCGGCTCGCCCGTATGACTCGTGATTTTTACATTTCCAATTTTTTGTAATGGATATTGTTGCAAGTCACTGAATTTGACCGTCAGCGCATTTTGTACCTTGCCGGTAATTTGAAAAGCATCTGTGGATTTGCCTGTTTCTTGTGCTTGCGCCAAACTCGTCAACAGTAATAAAGTGAATAGCAAAAAGTTTTTCATACTATCGAGCGTGATTGAGCGGCAAAAATAGCGTTTTTTGTATTGGTGTGGCAGCTTTTGTTTACTTTGAGATTGCAAATATTAGATTAAATGAACCAAGACCACTTATGAAAACCTATTTTTATTCGGTACTCTTCCTTCTAACGTTTAGTGTGCAAACTGGCTTTGCGCAAAAAGAGGCGAAAATTGAAAAAGCACGGGCATACGTTCAAAATTTGCACCAAAAATTGGGCGTACCAGGCATTTCCATCGCAGTAGGTATAGATGATAAATTAGTCTGGGCAGAAGGGTTTGGTGTTGTAAATCTGGAAACCAAAATTCCAGTAACGCCGCAGTCTATCTTTCGCATTGGCAGTATTTCTAAGACGCCTACATCGGCTGCGGTCGGATTATTATACGACAAAGGTAAACTGGATTTGGATGCGCCGATTCAAAAATATGTTCCGTACTTTCCACTAAAAAAATATCCCGTCACGGTGCGGCAATTGGGCGGACATCAGGCGGGCATTCGACATTATAAAGATTTTTCAGAATCGCTTAGTAATCAGCATTATGCGTCCGTTCAAGCGAATTTGGCACTTATTTTGAACGATACTTTACTATTTGAACCCGGCACGAAGGAATTTTATAGCAGTTATGGTTACAACGTGATTGCAGCAGCAATTGAAGGCGCTTCGGGCGAAGATTACTTAAATTTTATGCAAAAAGAGATTTTCAAAAAACTGAAGCTGCAAAATACATTGCCAGACAAAAACGATTCTTTGCTTGCAAATAAGGTCACGTTTTATCACTTTATGATGCCCGGAAAACTCATGGTAGCGCCTCCGTTGGATTTAAGCAATCGTTGGGCAGGTGGCGGCTTTTTATCCACACCGACTGATTTAGTGCAATTTGTACAACAATTACCTTCTGTATTAAAACCAAAAACCATTGCTGTACTGACAACGCCGCAAAAGTTAAAAGACGGAACACCAACGAATTACGCTATGGGCTGGCGTTCGGAAATAATGGATACTACTAAAAATCGGATAGCGATTCATCATGGTGGGGCGATTACAGGCGGTCGAGCTTTTTTATTTTATTTGCCAAAGGAAAAAATGGTGATTGCTTTTACAGCAAATGCGCTCGTCAGTTTTGCGGAAAAAGAGGCGTACGAATTAGCAAAAATATTTTTGGAAGAGGAGTAGTTGTCAACTTCGAGCAACTTGAATTGTTTACGCTCGATTATAATGCTACTGACGTATGCTTAAAATTGCTTTCCATCCCATTTACAAATACGAACTCCCTAAAGGACACCGCTTCCCGATGGAAAAGTACGAGCTGCTGCCAGAACAATTGTTGTACGAGGGCACGGCGACCACTGAGAATTTTTTTCAACCACAACCATTAGACGAAGCCACGATTCTATTGACACATGAAGCCCAATATTGGGAAAAGTTGAAAACACAGACACTTTCTGCGAAAGAAATTCGGGCAATTGGTTTTCCAATGTCGGAACGACTCGTACAAAGAAGTCGCCACATTGCAAATGGCACGGTGCAATGTGCCTTGTATGCGCGGGAACACGGCGTGGCGCTCAACATTGCAGGCGGGACGCATCACTCTTTTACTTACAAGGGTGAGGGTTTTTGCCTATTTAATGACATTGGTATTGCGGCGAATTATTTGTTGCACCATAATATTGTAAAAAAAGTGCTGGTTGTAGACTTGGATGTACATCAGGGAAATGGTACGGCGCAGATTTTTGAACACGAGCCACGCGTTTTCACGTTCAGTATGCACGGCGAAAAGAATTATCCAGTGCGCAAAGAAAAAAGTGACTTGGATATTGGCTTGCCCGACAAAACGGAGGATAAGGATTATTTAAAAATTCTGAAAAATACCTTGCCAGCTTTAATTGATTCGGTGGAACCCGACCAGATTTTTTATCTCTCGGGCGTAGATGTGCTGGCGACGGATAAACTGGGAAGATTAAGTTTGACGATGCAAGGCTGCAAAGAGCGAGATAAAATTGTATTAGAGCTTTGTAAAAAAAATAATATTCCGGTGGCTGTGAGCATGGGCGGTGGGTACTCGGAGCGCGTTGCGCTGGTGGTGGATGCACACGCCAACACGTATCGGGTGGCGCAGGAAATTTATTTTTAGTGAAAGGTAAAACGGGAGTGGTGAATGGTAAAGTTACAAGTAAAACGCTGCGCTCTTTGCGCCTCCTTGTACTCGTCGAATGGCGGTATGGGGTAAAAAAAGGCAAAAAAAAAGTCGTACTCATCGTACGACCCCTAAAATTATAATCCCATGAACATATCCAAAATAAAAACTTTAACCAAAAAATAGTTGTCAATATTTTGAATATAACAACTACGTGGTGTATCTTCGCATCAACAAACTACTAATTACTATCGCGCTATCATAATGCAAATTGTAATCTCAGCCTGAAGAAAGGCATAATCCCGTGAGCATGACCTAATTTGGAAGGCGAATTCTGCAAAATTCGCCTTTTCTTTTTTTGTTGATGCGATTTATCTTTAGCACAGGATTTTTTGAAAAGTGTGCTCGTCCCGAATTAAAATCCGGGACGACCTACCACCAACAAATTATAATCCCATGAACATATTCAACTTTTGTGTGCTGGTCTCTTTTAACCCGCTTTTTTCTTTCTCTCTTCCCCTTTCTCTTAATCACGATACAAATATGCGACACCTTCCGCCTACAAACAAGGACAAAATAAGGGCATTGTGAAAAATATTTTTCTATAAATTAATTGAAATATTCAACAATAACGAAGTTTAATCTGTGATTTAACAGTCATTTGTGAAAAATATCTTTTTTAAAGTGCTATTTTTAAGCAAAAAAAAAGTAAAAAAAGTTTTCAAAAAGAGATTGGAGTGGTCGTTTTTGACTTGTGAAAGGCTATTGCGACGCAAACTTATAAACCGTAATTTTTAAACAAGTACTCACTTTCAAAACTTCGGGCATTTTACACCACCGCCTCTGGCGCGTATTTTCGGCTGCCTTTTGCCTTGATAGCCGCCGCTGCGTTTATTACTATCGCTTTTTGCAACATTTAATTTGAAAGGGTTGACCTTGATTGCAAAATAAAAGTCGGTGCTATCAAAATCTGATTTTTTAAAAATACTGCCTAAATCTTCCGTTCCAAACCACAAAAACGCAACTCGTACTGCCAAGCCACTGCGCAATTTTTTCCAATCCAACAGACTAATTGGCAAAGCTGCTTCAAACCACCGCCGCTCAAATCGAGGCGTGAGCGCAGCCACATTGCTTCGCCGTATCGCGTTTTTTGCAAAAGGAATGCCTTGTATAACTGTCGCATTTACAAAAAGAGAAGGTACAATCGCCACTTCTGCCTGCACACTCAACGCCGTTGGTAGCCACATTCCAAACGCACGACTTTGCAGAGAAGCATTCGGGTCTTGTAATATTTGGCGACTAAAAAGCTGGGTAACGGAATCCAGGTCTTGCGGGCTGTCAAATCGTTGGTAGGCTAATGTATTGATAGATGCGGTGTCTCTTGTAATTAACTCGTGTTGCTGGGCAGCCTGATTGAACCGAATCGCGCCGACATCCAGCAAGGACACGCCAAATTTCCATTTATAATCATCTCCATCTGCCAGTGCTGTGAATACCATACCGACATCAAGTGCCGCTCCACTGCCGTGTTTTTGTAATTGCCACACGGAATCTTCGGCCACAGAAGATGCAAAACCATAACTGAAATGTCCGGGCGTACCCGTGAGTCGATTGCCGCGTTGTTGGGTCACTTCGAGGGATTGTTCATTGCGCACGTAAGCAGATTCGTAACCTTGTAGGTATTTCAGTGTGCCGCCAATGCTTATTTGTCCATAGTCCGTTTCTGCAATGTGGGTGTAATTCAAACCAATCTCACTCCAAGCCATTACATTTATATTGAATGCGTCTACCAAAACAGGGGTGCCAAATGGGAGCGCACCAAACTCATAGTACCCAAGCACCGCCGGAATTTTCCGCGCACTGAACGCGAAACGGGCACGCGTATACAATCCAACTATATTTGATTCGCCCAAACGCAGCATCAACGAGGGTCCCATCACATTCGTCAGCGCATCGCCGCGAAAGGTTTTGCCAGTATTTCGATAAAAATCAACAACGACTGTGTTGAGTGGAGCCGATTGGTCTTTTTTGATTAAATCGGGGCGCAAGGCGTAGTCTTCTGGAATTTTTGCAGCACTGAGTAGACTGAAATTTTCTATAAACAGGTAATTATTGTCAAAAAACTGACCGAATTCCAGCAGGTTTACATCCCATTTGAACGGGGAAGTCGAGCCATTGGCGGGATTGAGGGTGAGTCCATTTACACCGGCGTAGTTGCTCGTGCGCATTCCGAGTTGTTCTTGCGCGTGGGCAGATATATTTCCTAATAAGATAGTTGCTATAATAAGGAAGCGGTTCATGTAGCGGGCATTTTAATAAGGACACAATTGTGTCCAACAGCAATTGTGTCCAGTGTCACAACGCATGAATGTTTACAAATCTGTTATAGACCCTGTTAAAATAATACATATATTTTTGGGAGAAATATAATTAAACCTATTATTACTGCTCCGATTGCCACTATTAAAACCCCTGCTGCCGCTACATCTTTGGTCTTTCCGGCTAAGGGGTGATAGTCGGGCGACACCAGATTGGTGAGGTATTCTAAGGCAGTATTGAATGCTTCGGCAGCAAATACGACAGCGACTGTCAGTGTTATCAAGCACCATTCTGGTACAGAAAGATTGAAAAAAATACCTGCTCCAACGACCACTATGGTCACAAACAAGTGAATGCGAGCGTTGGGCTGTGTTTTTATTAAATCCACCAAGCCGTCAAGTGCATATTTAAATGCTTTGAGACGCCTTTTTAGCATTGCTGACTGGTTCTTTCTTTTTAAATTGATACGTACCTACTACCCCCAAATGCAGTTTAGAAGCACTACTTATCATCTCAAAATGAATACATTTGAAATGATCGGAATAAAATATATGATCGAAAGGGTAATTGAGCAAAGAAGAATAACCGGATGGCACGATGGGCATCACGCCTCGCCGACTGTCGCGGAGGTGCGCATACGTCTTGAAGGACTGCAAATCCTTCGACCAAGGTAGCATATTATAATCGCCACAAACCAGCAGTGGCGCTTTGATGTGATTGAGTTGATAGGCAAAAGATTGCAGTCGTTTGCGGACTTTGGCATAAGATTTTTCATCCACTACCGGTTGCATAAACGTGCTAAAAAAGAACAATTCTATGGTTGCCTTCCCAATTGGCAGTTGAAATTTCCCTAAGATTCCCGGCACATTTGGTTCTTTTGCATCCGTTATAAAAGAAAAAGGGTAGCGGGAATATACGACGATGGCAGATTGGCTGGCATCATCCATCACACATTCAGAATATGGATAGCCGCAGCAAGTAAAAAATTCGTTCAACCGAGCTAAGCCTTCCAATTTTACTTGTTGAATAGAAATTAAATCCGCTTTGGTATCCAGCATGGTATGCAAATCTTCGTCGAAATAGGTATCTATTTGTGACAGGGAAAACTGCGCTACTTTGACGATTGCATCACTCGTTTTTTTCGGCTGTTTCATCGGCACTTGGGTACGCGCTTCCAGCATCAGGCATAAGGATGCACAAGCTGCAAAACTCACTATCATCAATCGTTTGTAATCGAAAAAAAAGAACAATAAGCCTAACCCTAAGGAGGTCAGCATGATCAAGAACGTATGATCCTCCCACCATTTAAAAAACATACCTTCAAAAGGATACATACAAAACACCGTGCCAAAAATGATAGGCACAGCAATGGCGAGTTCGCAAAACCGTTGGTACACGTACTTTGAGTGCATAGGTCGTAGTCTTTTGGGTGAATACCAAATTCATTTGATTTTTGAGTGGTTAGGAAAAGGTAGGTTTGTGTAGATTTTTTTGTGTAAGGTTTGCTCCGACAGAAGTGTTTGTGTATCTTTTGAAGTACAAATGTAGTTAATTTTTGTAATTCATGGCGTTTTTTTTTTCACGGGTAATGTTGGGATATTGGGATATTTTTTTGCTATAATTATGTCAGTCCTTGCGCCACCGCCAAAGCTAAGGCGACACGCGGTCGGACTTTTTCTCTGGTCTCTTCCTCTCTTGGTCAACCTTCGTTACGAATCACCTTTTCACCCTTTCCCTCAGTCCAACTTCCCCGCCAGCACACACGTCTCCTTGCGCCGCTCTACTCTACCGCCCAGCGAAAATAATTCAATCCAGACCACATAAATCCCGATGCGCGCTTTGCTGCCTTCGTCCGTCGTGCCGTCCCATTTGAAATTGCCGCGCGCAGCTAAGCCTTCATTTTGCACCAATTTTGTGACCAATCTACCATTGGCATCAAAAATGTGAATATTGGCGGTAAGCCCCGATTGGTCGGCGTTGTAGTCAATGAACAATACATCTTCATAGCCATCTCCATCTGGTGAAAATCTTTTATTAGCAATGGAAATCAATTGGTCAGTAGTCGCAGTGGGTGGATTAAACTGTGAATTCTGGTAGCCGGGCGTTGCAAAAAGCACGGATGCAGCGGCAGATTGCCAATTATTTGAACCTTGAGTGGGCGATGTAAAACTGATGCGTTCCAGCGAAACACCTTCTTTATCAGACAGTAATGCAAAATGATAATCATCCAAGTAATCAAAAGAATCAATCGTAATGCCGTTGGCACGAATCGTCACGTTGCCCTCGTCATCGTCAAAAGTAGGCAAGTCATTTTCTAATAAAACTGTGGTGGTTGGCGGTTGATAGCGCGTACGTAATTCTTGTGGATTTTCAGAAATAGTGACATACGTATTTGGCAAAAGCAGAAAAGAAGTGGTTATTGTTTGACTGGCGGTACTCCCTGTTTTTGTCGCATTTAGGATTTGTAAACCATTGATATTTAAAATCTTATTAGAAATATTGTACAATTCTATAAAATCACTGCCGCCGGTTGCTGGGTTAAATAAAATTTCGTTGAGCATCAAATCGCCGGGTTGCACCGCTTCTGCCACGCCAATCTGGATGCTGTTTTGTGATTTTACGCCATTTCCTAAACAATCCGTTATTTGACCACTTGCGGTTACGGTGTATAATTGCCCGTTTTGCAAAGGTGCTCCAAGCGTAAGTAGAATTTCGTTGGCATTTTGTAAAAAAACATCGCTTATTGTGACATTATTGCTGATGGTATAATTTGCCAGATTTTCAGCGGCAGTTATCTCCAAGTCTTCGCTGAAGGTGAGTAAAATTTCCGTTTCGCTTTGCGCAAATCCTCGAAGTAATTGGGGGGACGTGGTATCCGAAGTCATTCCAAACAGGGAATTTTGCTTGCCGGGTGTCCCGCCTTTTGGGTCCACGGAAGCGCGCCAATTTCCTGCACAAGTTGCATTCTTTTGTAAATCAATGAGTTCCAGTGTCCAACCTCCTTGCGCTTTTTCTGCATTTTGATACCAATCATCGGTATAATTTACAGCAAAAATCACTTGTCCATTCGCATTCGTCAAGGTCAAGTCATCGCCGCCATTGGTCAGCGCAGGAAAACTTCCCACTGCTACCACATTCCCGAAAGGTGCAAAAATAGCGGCGTTCGCATCGTCACAAATAATCACATACTGCTTGGGTTGCAACAAAAAAGCGGGCAGTTTCTGAGGCGTACTTCCAGCCGAAAAACCGACATTTTGTAACTGGATAACTTTATCACTTTTGTTGTACAATTCTACAAATTCTGCATCTGGCAAGCCTTGCGCAGGAGAAGGGTCTGCCATAATTTCGGAAATCAAAAGGTCGCCCAGCGCGGTTGGTTGTACGTTTTGAAAACCAAATTCACGGGTTTGAGTAGCACTCGTATTGCCGTTTTGGTCAGAAATATTATTTGCGGAAAGCGTATAAATCACACCACTTGTCAAAGGACTATTTAAAGTCAACAACACTTTCGCAGGTTCAGATAAAACGACACTTGTTGGATTCCCAATATTTTTATCAATGCTGAAATTCGTTGAATTTGTGACATTCGCGGCAAGCGGCTCGTCAAAAGTCACTTCCACTTGGGTGGCAGAAAGTGCTTTTGCTTCTAACAATTTCGGTGGCGTTTCATCCGAAAATAAAGGATTTACAACAACATCATCCCAGAAAAAAGACTTGTTGCGCGTACTGGAATAGCGTGCATAAAATCCAAAATAATTGCTGGAATAATAGGCTGTATCTAATACACTTCCTTCTCGTTTAAAATTTGTACCACCTTGATAATCAGCGAAAAGCGTCCACTCGCCTGTGGTCGAGCGCGTCACGCGTAAACGTGCAATGACGGGGTCGCCGCCGACTGCACTTGCCGTGCCGCTCAACAACAAAGTCGTATTCACCCCATCTTGCCGATAGAGTTCGATGGCGTCGGTGCTGCCTGTTGCGCCGCCGATTTTTAGAAAATAGCCAGTTACATTTCCACTCAAATCTGCTTGATTAGCAGCGAGATAGACGCGAGCGAAGTTGGTGGTAGACGTTGCAAATTCCAAACGCACATAAAATTCCCAAGTCGTAGAATCGTCTAAGGAAGTGGGTGCATTGGTGACCAAGTAAGTGGTGTTCGTGGCGACGGGCATCGAGTCATTGAGTTGTAATTCGCCAGCAGCATTGACGAGGAAGCGGTCGGCATTTCCGGTCCAAGTCGGGTTGGAACTAAAATTGCCATCCGAGAAGTTATCTTGGAATTGGGCGTGTAAATTTGAAAGTAAAAGACTGCAACACAATAAAAAAAAATATGGTTTCATATTTCAAAAATAGCAATAAAGGTAGAATACGCGTATATTTGCGCCGCTATTTTATCGGGTGATGGGGTGATTAGTTTAAAAGTTTATAAAAAATCACCCTATGACCCCATAAACCATTAAACTAAAAAAAATGAGAGTAGCTGTCGTAGGTGCAACCGGATTGGTGGGCACAGTAATGATGCAAGTGCTTGAGGAACAAGACTTTCCGATTAGCGAATTTTTGCCCGTCGCCTCTGAGCGTTCGGTGGGAATGGAGATTCAATTCAAAGGTAAAACCTACCAAATCGTAAGTATGGAGGATGCGATAAAAGTCGCGCCGGACATCGCTATTTTTTCTGCCGGTGGCAGCACGTCTTTGGAGTGGGCACCAAAATTTGCCGAAGTAGGCACGACCGTTATTGATAATTCTTCCGCTTGGCGCATGGATCCGACCAAAAAACTCATCGTGCCAGAAATTAACGCGAACGAATTAACGCCAGAAGATAAAATTATTGCAAACCCGAACTGTTCTACCATTCAAATGGTGGTTGCGCTGGCGCCGCTGCATCGAGCGTACCACATGAAGCGCCTCGTCATTTCTACCTATCAGTCGGTGACGGGTACAGGCATGAAAGCGGTGAAGCAGTATACGTTGGAGAAAAAAGGCTTCCACCCCGCGCCGGAGGAAATGGCGTATAAATATCAGATTTTTGAGAATGTGATACCGCATTGTGACGTGTTTTTGGACAATGATTATACCAGAGAGGAAATGAAACTCGTGCATGAGACGCGCAAAATCCTAAGCGATGACAGCATACGCATTACAGCTACGGCAGTGCGCGTACCGGTGCAAGGCGGACATTCCGAATCTGTGAATGTAGAGTTTGAAAAACCGTTTGAGGTGGAAGATGTGAAGCAATTGCTGCGGGAGTCGCCGGGTATCGTCGTTTTAGATGATAATGCCAATGCAAAATATCCGATGCCCTTACTTGCAAAAGATAAAGACGAAGTATTTGTGGGGCGCATTCGCCGGGATGATTCTATTGAAAATGGCTTGAATCTGTGGATTGTAGCGGATAATTTGCGGAAGGGCGCAGCTACGAATGCCGTGCAAATTGCACAGTATTTATATGACAATCAATTGGTTGGAAAAGCTGCGGTCACTGTTTAATCTCGCTTATTTTTAAAAAAAATGACAAAAGTTGACTGTTTGACTGTGCTTTTGTTAATTTTGATAGATTTTCAATGTTTTATAAATAGGAAATTAGCGATTTGAAATGTAAAAAGCTAATTTTTTAGTTCCCTTATTTTCAATTCACGCTTTACAGTAGATATTATATTAGAACGTTTAATTTTATAACGCAAACTACGAATCCGTTTTTTATGAAACCTAGGCTTGTACTGTGGGGCAATAATGCCCAAGACGCTCGTGTACTGATTGCACTGGAACTGCGACCGGAAGATAATAAAGTGAACATTTACACTTTCTCCGAAGACGTTGTGACTGAAGAATTTCATCGGAAAATGATGGACGAATGGCGCGATGGCAGAACTGTAGATTTTCCGGAAGGTTATACGGTAATAGACCGAGAATTAAGTGTGACAGAAAGCCTACTCCCCGAAGACCTGAAAGTAGAACGCGGCGATGTGGTACAACGCGCGCAAACCGAATGGCACTTCCTCGTGCTTTCTACCAAACTCAATGAGTCGTATCATGCCGAACTCGGCGCGCTTCAAGAGCGTGTGGACGTATTGGAAGACTACGACAATAGCCTGTGGGACGAGTTGAAGGGATTTTGGGATAAAGTACAATCGCAGGTACGCGAACGTAATTTACTCAGAACTCATTCCGACAATCTTCGGGATGCTATCAATAGTCTGTTTGAAAAGTTGAAAAAATTGCGCTCTCGCTTGGACGAAGAATTCGATAAAGTTTCTAAAGATAATTATGACAATTTTATCACTGCCATTGCGGTGGTTGAAAAGAAGATAGCAGATGGTGCTCGCCTCGCACCTATTTTTGATGAGTTGAAAGAAATGCAGCGCAAATTCCGAGATACGAAATTAAGTCGAGAGCATCGCGCCAAAGTATGGGAAAGATTAGATGGTGCATTCAAAGCCGTAAAAGAAAAACGGTTTGGACCCGAAACGAATGACGATAAATCTCCGCTCGACCGCTTGCAACGTCGCTATGATGGCTTGCTCGGTGCCATTGATAAAATGCAACGCTCTATACAGCGTGACCAAGATGACCTAGAATTTCAAAATCGAAAAATTGAACGCACCGATGGTCAACTGGAAGCCCAGATTCGGCAGGCAAAAATAAAAATGATAGAAGAGCGGGTACACTCCAAAGTAGAAAAAATGACGGAGATGACCACGACGCGTGCCGACTTGGAACAGCGCATAGAGCAACAGCGCCGCCGCCAAGGGGACCGTGACAAAATGGAAGAGGCAAAGCGAGCCGCACAGGATAAAATTGTGAAGAATATGAAAGCCCGTGAAGAATCGGTAGACCCTGATAAAGTGACCCGTGCAGTCAACACGGTGCAAGGCGAAAAGCCGGAAAAACCAGCACCTTCCTTCCTCGAAACCATGAGTGAAAAAATAAAAGGTGCGCTGGAAGATGCCGTTGACACCGCAAAATCCGTAGGCGCAGCAGCAAGAGAAAAATTAAAAGACGTAGCGGAAGATGCGATTGATACGGCAAAAGCAGTGGGCATAGTAGCGCGGGAAAAATTAGGCGATTTTGCGGAAGATGCGATGGATACGGCAAAAGATGCAGGTACAGCCGCGAAAGAACGATTGGGCAATATAGCAGAAGATGCAGTGGATACAGCAAGAAATATAGCAGACGTGGCAGGTGAGAAAATCGGAGCAGTAGTAGAACAAGCGAAAGAAACGGTGGGCGACTATTTTGACCGGAAGGACGAAGCGGAAACGGAAGTGCCAACTGCAACTACGACAGAAGAAGTGCAGTCGCCCGCGATTGAATCCGAAACTGATGCCCCCCTCCCTACTCCTATGAATAGTGTTGAATTAGAAACACCTGTTATTGAGCCCACAATTGATACCACTGTATCTACGGCGGTAAACGGCGACGATGAGGACGATGAAGCGACTAAAAAAGAGCCGTCTTAGAAATTATCAGTTACTTTTAAATTTCACTTTTTATTTTTAAAAGTGTAAAGTAAAATTATTTATATTCTAAGTTAGAAGAATTGACCTTTTGATAATGCCGATTTAGCTTTTTACGGGTATATTTCAAAGAAAAGTGCTAGTTGATTATTTTAATTTATTTATCCGAACGTTCTTTGAAATAAGTGAACACTTGTTTACCTAATTCATTGATAAAAGCAACGCGCTGAGCGCAATACAATATTAGATTATAATTTTTCTTCCCGCCATACGGCGGGACTAAGAAACGCAAAGTCTCTGTGTTCTCTGCGATCAAAAATAAATGTGCTTCAGCACTTACCAAATACCCATGATTACATTTGAATGCCTACCTTTTATACAACTCAGTGTTTTTCAATTATATGATATTTTAAAGCTGCGGCAGGAAGTATTTGCAGTAGAACAAAAATGCGTGTATCAAGATTGTGATGATAAAGACCTACAAGGCTGGCATTTAATGGGTTATGATGAAAAAAGGCAACTCCTTGCTTACGCCCGTTTATTGCCAAAAGGCATTTCTTATCCCGATTATCCTTCGATTGGGCGCATCGTAAGTGCGCCGAGCGCACGTGGCACAGGAGCCGGGCGACTTTTAGTACAACAGTCCGTTGAGGAAATGCGGCAGCTTTTTGGAGATCAACCTATTAAAATTGGGGCGCAGGTGTACTTATTAAATTTTTATCAATCCTTTGGTTTTCAGACTATTGGAGAGGCATATTTGGAAGATGGGATTCCGCACATTCACATGATTTTAGATGGAGATAGAGACTGAGGATAAGATGGAGAATTTGGTAAATATGTGGTTATGAACCCTTGAGCCGTTAACGTGTTGAACCTTAAACGAAAGAGCAAACAATGGAAAAATTAGAACTCAAAGAAATCATCATTCGCCACGCGCGTATCGCTTACGAAGGCACCTTAGAACGCCAGCGCGAAACGCAACAGGACATGGCAACCGATGCGCTGGACGCGGAAAACGATGCGATGGAAATGGGTGATGATTCTAATAAACTCGAAACGCTGGACGACGTAGAACTGCTGGCAGAAATCACTGATACACAACAAGATAGTTTGGGCGCACTTGAGCAGTTAATTGCTACCAGACATTGGGAAGTAATGGTAGGTTCTGTAATCGTGACCGACCAACGAAATTTTTTGGTAGCAGCTACCGTGCCCAGTTTTGAAGTGTTTGGGGTAGAATATACCGGTATCTCGCCAGAAGCCCCTATTTTCAAAGCATTAGAAGGGAAACAGGCGGGCGATAAAGTCGCTTTTCGAGATATAACATACGAAATTAAAGATATTTTTTAAACAGGAAGATAGGAAGATAGGATTTTACGCGTTCTCCTATCTTCCCATCCTCCCATCCTCCAACTTATGAAAGCAAACATTGGAATTCCCGAAAATCATTTGGAAACGATTGGACTATTACTCAACAAATTATTGGCAGATGAGTACGTCCTTTACACCAAAACCAAGCGCCACCACTGGAATGTGGAAGGCGAACATTTTTACAGCTTGCATTTATTTTTTGACACACAGGCGGAACAAATCGAGGGCTTTATAGATGAAATCGCCGAACGCACGCGCTCGCTGGGACACTTCGCAGAAGGTTCGCTCCGACACTTTTTAGAATTAACGCGCCTACTGGACACCGGTAAGAGCGGAAGTAAAGCCTCGGAAATGATTCAAGAATTGCTACAAGACCACGAAACCATCATCGGACAAATGCGCCAAGACATTGACCACATCGGCAATGAACTCAAAGACGTAGGCACGAGCGACTTCCTCACCGGCTTGATGGAGCAACACGAGAAAATGGCGTGGATGCTTCGTGCGTTTTTGAAATAGAGGATGGGAAAATGGGAGGATAGGAGGATGCACGTTAGTCGTTGACCACTCCGTTTATCCCTTTCCACTTTTTTGTTACCATATTAAATTTAAAGGTTGCGAGCGCATCATCATCATAGGAGAATGTAACAAGCGCATCCTCCTATCTTCCCATCCTCCTCTATTCTCCAAAAAGCGTAGCTTGAGCAGCATCCAAAATTTGCCGAACCTCCTGCGCATCACTCGCTTGCGCGTACACTCGTAGCACAGGTTCCGTACCCGATGCACGCAGCATCACCCAGCAGTCATTGCCGAGGTTGAATTTAAAGCCGTCAATAGATTCGACCGATTCAACCTTATAATTACCAAAAGCGGAATATGGATTTTCTTTGGAACGCGTGATAATCGCTTGTTTTTGAGCTTCTTCTACGTGCAAATCATCGCGGTCGCAATTAAATGCGCCCACCAAATCGTACACTTCCTGAATCAATTGCTTGACAGACTTCCCTGTTTTCGCCATAAATTCTAAAATCATCAAACCAATCCAAATGCCGTCGCGCTCTGGGATGTGTCCTTTCACCGCCAAGCCGCCAGATTCTTCGCCACCTACAATTACGTCTTCCGCCGACATAATTTCTGCAATGTATTTAAAACCAATTTTCGTGACTTCGTAATCTAAACCAAAAATGTCCGCCAATTTCTTCATCTTATCCGTTACCGAAAAGGTGATGACGACTTTGCCGCCCAGATTTTTATACTTGTATTGATACAACAATAAAAGCAGCAAAATATGATGTGAATCCACAAAAACGCCGTCCTCGTCATACATTCCAATGCGGTCTGCGTCGCCATCCGTAGCGATGCCCAAAGCGATGTCTGCATTGTTTTTTATCAACTCAGAAAGTTCTTGCAAATTACGGTGAATCGGCTCCGGCGCTTGTCCATGAAAACCCGGATTATCGTCACAATGTAGCAAAATTGCGTCTGGTAGAATCTTACGCATCGCACTCTGACCTGCACCAAACATGGCATCATACGCAATTTTAAAATCCGCATTGCGCATCACACTCAAATCAAAATGGGTAGCGACGTGGTCAAGATATATTTGTTCAAAATCCGCATATTCTAACAAACCTTTGGCTTCCATTTCTGATAAAGTCGGCAAATTCGTTGTGAAATTATCCGGCACGAGTTTTTCCACTTCTTCAATCTGCGCAGGTCCCATCGGTCCGCCGAGATTCGATTTCAATTTAAAACCATTATAAGACGGTGGATTGTGACTTGCCGTGATGACCACCCCAATATCAGCGCCTGTTTTTACCACGCCCAGCGACACCATCGGCGTAGAAATAAATCCTTTTGCCAAAAAAACTTTAATACCATGCGCACCCAGCACTTGCGCCGAAGTCTCCGAAAATAATTGCCCGCCAAAGCGACAATCGTATCCAATGACTGCTTGTTTGCCGCCATTTTGTTTCAACCACAATGCCGTGCTTTCCGCGACTCGTTTTACATTGTCTACTGTATAATCGAGGGCGATTATGGCACGCCAGCCGTCGGTTCCGAATTTGATTTGACTCATTTTTTTGAAAGGTCAGATGTGAGATGTCAGAAAACAGATTTTTATCGGGGCAAAAATAGTAATTTGCAGCTTTAGAAAACCGCAAAATTTCAGATATAAAATGTAAAAGCATGGGGAGCGTAACTTTTACATTTTAAATTTCACGGGTTTACATTTCACGTTAAAAATGGAGGATTCCTACCGACATAAAGGCATGCGCCGCAAACTCATAGAAACCCTGCGTGAACGGGGCGGTTTGGACGACAACGTGCTGTCGGTCATGGAGCAACTGCCCCGTCATTTCTTTCTGGACAATGCGTTCGCAGAACACGCATACGAAGACAAAGCCTTCCCGATTGGCAATGAGCAGACGATTTCCCAACCTTACACGGTCGCTTATCAAACTTCCCTTTTAAATATTCAAAAACGAGAAAAAATCTTAGAAATCGGTACGGGTTCTGGTTATCAAGCTGCAATATTGGCGATGCTTGGCGCAAGGGTTTACACGGTGGAAAGACAAGAAACGTTATATCACACTGCTAATGAATTGTTGCAGCATTTAAAAGTCGGCAACGTCCGCTGTTTCTTCCGAGATGGCTCAAAGGGTTTGCCCGAATACGCACCATTCGACAAAATCCTTGCCACTGCCGGCGCTACTGAAATTCCGGAACCGTTAAAAACACAACTCAAAATAAATGGACTCCTCGTCATCCCAGTAGGCGAAAAAGTACAGCAAATGATGCGCATTACCCGCCTATCCGACACCGATTTTAAAGAAGAAATTTTTGATGATTTTCGATTTGTGCCTTTTTTGGGAGGAACTAAGAAGGAGGATGGGAAGATGGGACGCTTAGGACGATAACCGCTCAAAAAAGGAATAGGAAGATAAGCTTGTTACATTTTCCTATGCTTATGCAGTCACAGCTTCTAAATTTTAATATTGGGACAAAAATGTGAAAAGCAATAAACAGGAGGGCGTTAACTATTAACGTGCATCCTCCTAGTAAGTGGTTGTCGTCCTAAGCGTCTCATCACCCTATCCTCCCTTTATCCTTCTCCCCTCCGCCGTGCGCGACTTTCTGGAAACACTATTGGAACGCTTCAAATCCACGAGCAGACTGGCGTACGCGTTCTCTGCATCCACGCGAAACTTGCGCCCTTCATATGTCACTATGCCGTTGCGCCGATTCCAGTCGTCCGCCAGCAATACAAATTTGCCATCTGCTCTTGGACTTGCGCCAAACATGAGGAACCGCTCGTCGCTGCCGGATTCAAAACTGATAGCAAAGTTTTTGCTTTTAGGACTAAACAGGAATATGCCGGGCGTGCCATCTCGAATCACAACTTCCTCCACTTGCTGCCCACCGACGACGCGAATCGTGCCGCCTTCAATACGTGAATCCGTATTCGAAAAATCGCGCCGCAGCACAATGTCATTCGAGACATAAAATTGGATACGTTTCAACTCTTCTTCCGACCAGCGATTTTGCTCGTACAAACGCTCGGTAAACGGTGTCAACTGTGGGCTACACGCGCCCAACGTGAGTAAAATGGTAAAAAAAGAAAGGGTTTGTAATTTTTTCATGATAGATTGTTTTTTAGAATGATGCTGCGGATGCGATTGCACCCTAATCTTTGACGCGAATTTAGTGTTTTAGACTTCACAAAGTCCAATGCGTTAAATCAACTTTAACCCGTCTTAACAAACTTTAACGTGTACTGGCGGGCTTTAGCCGATGAGGTAATTATATCAATTTAGATGCCAGAAGTCAGATGCCATAAAACACTCACAATCAGACTATCATCGCAAACAAAATACGTCATTAATGATTGAAAATGGTATTAGAATGGCGGCGGGTGAAGCCCGCCGATACAGTTTAGGTTAGACCGAAGGAGGAGGCTCACCAGCCTGATTACCTATATTATAAGCACTTTGGGTTATGCGTTCTACCATCCGTTCCACATTGCTTTTACATTCATGAAGGAGTCTGGCTACAAATTCCTTGCAGCGAACTATATGAAGGAGTTAGATCTAAATAATCGCCACAACCAATAGAGTATTAATCTGATTGTCAGCTTCTTACGCTGCGGTCAATGTTCAATTATAAATGGGCAATCTTAGCTGTAAATCAATTTGATTGTTACAACTATCAATGAGTTCTAAACAAGTTTGGATTTCATTAAATAAATTTTCGTTTGCCATGATTTAGAATAAATAAAAGTACGAATCAAAAACTGAAAAGCTGCTTTGGCCCATAGGGCTTTAATATCGGTAGAAAACAATGAACAATGTTTTGGTGCTCCGTGGGAGCTAAACCGCACGATTGTTTGGCCTGCTGGGGCAGAAATAGGCTGGCTGGTTCATTTCCATAGATATAAAGTCCTTACGGGACATCTTACACAGCGGCAATAATTAATTCAAAGACTCCCGCACATCCGTTATCTCCCCCGCTATCGCGACCGCCGCCGCCGTGAGTGGACTTGCCAAAATCGTGCGTGCGCCCGGTCCTTGCCGCCCTTCAAAATTACGATTGGAAGTCGAAACACAATACTCTCCTGCTGGAATTTTATCCTCATTCATACCCAGACACGCCGAGCAGCCCGCCTCTCGAAAATCAAATCCTGCCGCTTGTAAAATCAAATCAAGTCCTTCCGCTTTGGCTTGCGCTGCTACTTGTTGCGAACCCGGCACGACCATTACATTTACATGGCTGGCTTTTTGTTTACCTTTTACATAATTAGCTACCAAGCGCAAATCTTCAATCCGAGAATTGGTGCAGCTACCAATAAAAACGTATTTAATCGGCTTTCCAATCATACTTTCACCCTCATGGAAGCCCATGTATTGCAACGATTTTTCAAATGACTGCGGGTTTTCATTTACCGTATGCGGAATTAAATCATTAATCTTTATACCCATGCCAGGATTCGTACCATAAGTTATCATAGGTGTAATATCTTCCGCCGAAAAGTTATATTCCATATCAAAAACCGCGTCTTCGTCGGAATATAATGTTTTCCAATACGCTAATGCTTTATCCCACGATTCGCCTTTCGGCGCAAATTCTCGACCTTTTACATATTCAAATGTAATCTCATCTGGTGCAATCAAGCCGCCACGTGCGCCCATTTCGATGCTCATATTGCAAATCGTCATCCGCGCTTCCATCGAGAGCGCCCGAATCGCCGAACCTGCATATTCTACAAAATAACCCGTGCCACCGGCTGCTGTCAGTTTAGAAATGATGTATAAAATAATGTCTTTCGACAAAACGCCATTTTGTAAAATTCCATCTACCGTGATGCGCATTTGCTTGGGACGATTTTGTAAAATACACTGAGACGCCAACACTTGCTCCACCTGACTCGTGCCAATGCCAAACGCAATCGTGCCAAACGCCCCATGTGTGGACGTGTGACTATCTCCGCAAACAATCGTCATACCCGGCTGCGTAATGCCCAATTCAGGACCAATCACATGTACAATTCCTTGATATGGATGACCCAATCCATACAATTCGACCCCAAACTTTGCACAATTTTCTACCAATTTTTCCACCTGAAAACGCGAAAGCGGCTCGGTAATCGGCAAATGTTGATTAATAGTTGGCACGTTATGGTCGGCAGTAGCCACTGTTTTATCCGTTCGGTACACGCCAATACCGCGCTTCGCCAAGCCATCAAACGCCTGCGGACTGGTTACTTCGTGTATGAAATGCCGGTCAATGTAGAGTACGTCTTCGCCGCTTTCCATGCTGGTGACGACGTGCGCATTCCAGATTTTATCGAATAATGTCTTTGCCATTATGGTACACTGATTTGACTGATTCTTATGATAGGTTAAAATTTTTTGTAATTAAATCAGTTGACATCTTAAAAAATCATAAAAATCAGTGTTCTATTTCTAAACCGTTACTCCTACCTGCACTTCCTCCATTATTAATTGCAAATCTGCATCATTTACTTCTTTCTTTACATCAGCTACTTCCAGAAACTTTGTATAAATAATGTCCAATTCATCTTTCGTCACATTGTAGCCAATATTTTTGCAACGATATGCCAGTGCCGCCCGACCACTACGCGCCGTCAACACAATGCGCGATTCGTCCACACCGACTTCCAGCGGGTTAATGATTTCGTAGGTTTCCCGATTTTTAATAACGCCATCCTGATGAATACCTGAAGAGTGTGCAAAGGCATTCGCGCCGACAATGGCTTTGTTGGGCTGCACGGGCATTGCCATACTTTCGGAGACGAAGCGGCTGATAGAATTTAAAAGACGGGTATTAATTCCAGTTGACAAACCCAATTGTGGATGTTGTTTTAAAACCATTACTACTTCCTCAAGCGAGGTATTGCCCGCGCGCTCGCCGATGCCGTTGATGGTGCATTCGATTTGACGCGCACCGTTAATTACGCCATAAATAGAATTCGCAGTTGCTAAACCCAAGTCATCATGGCAATGCGCAGAAATAATTGCTTTATGTATATTTGGCACATTTTCAACGAGATAGCGAATTTTTGAACCATATTGTTCTGGCAAACAGTAGCCCGTCGTATCAGGAATATTTACGACCGTCGCACCTGCTTTGATGACTGCTTCGATGACTCTTGCTAAAAATTCGTTATCCGTTCGCCCGGCATCTTCCGCGTAGAATTCGACGTCTTCTACAAAACTTTTTGCCAATTTGACGGCAGCCACTGCACGTTCCAACACTTCTTCCTGCGTCGAGCGCAATTTATGTACAATATGCGACTCAGACGTGCCGATGCCTGTATGAATGCGTGGACGTTTGGCATATTTCAAGGCATCTGCTGCGGTGCGAATATCTTGTTCAACCGCTCTGGACAAGCCACAAACCGTCGGATTTTTGACAGCTTTGCAAATGGCTTCTACCGCTGCAAAATCGCCCGGACTGCTAATCGGGAAACCCGCCTCGATGACATCCACACCGAGTTCCTCCAGTTGCAACGCAACTTTTATTTTTTGTTCCATATTCAATTTGCAGCCCGGCACCTGCTCGCCGTCGCGCAAAGTGGTATCAAAAATTATAATTCGATTATTCGACATTTTCCAATTCTTTTTTGGTGGTAAACGTGTTTATTTGTAGAAAAGACGGAATCTGGAAGTGTAATCTATTTTTTTGGGCAAAGGTCTCGCAAATTATCGGCTTCCGGTGTATTTTAAAAATTTAATTCCACCAAGAGTGTACGTGTAAAAAACTATATTTGCCATGCAAAGAACTGATAATCAATTCATAAACAAGCTTTTATTTACGATGTCGAACCGTTTCCCGATTCTAACACTGACTTTTTTGTTAGTCGCTGCTGTGACCACTTTTTCACAAAATCATTATGACCGACTCGCCACGCTGGACGTGCAACATTATGTATTTAGTTTGCAATTAAATGCAACCGATGCAAATGTCAAAGGCTCAGCGCTGGTCACGATTCGCTTTCGCAAAGAAGTGTCTGAATTTCAGTTGGATTTAGTCAAAAAAGATGCGGCTGGCAAAGGCATGACCGTGAGCGCAGTTTCCGAAAATGGACACGCTTTTCAATTTGAACACAACAAAGAAAGTTTGACTATTCGATTTCCACGAGCGACGAAGTTGGATGATGTACATACATTTCAAATTGATTATCAAGGCATTCCAGCAGATGGTTTGATTATTGACAACAATAAATTTGGCGACCGTACTTTTTTTGGCGACAACTGGCCCAATCGTGCGCATCACTGGCTGCCCACTGTTGACCATCCATCTGACAAGGCTTCGGTGGAATTTATCGTCACGGCTCCGCAGGAATTGCAAGTGATTGGAAATGGCGTTCAAGTCGAAGAAACGAATCTGGATAACGGTTTGAAACTCACGCATTGGCGCGAAACCGTGCTGCTGCCGACGAAAGTTATGGTCATCGGTGCAGCTCCTTTTGCAGTGCAACTGGCGGGCGAGGCGCAAGGCATTCCCGTCACGACTTGGGTTTTTCCAGAAAATCGCAAAGAAGGTTTTTATGATTACAATCAAGCGGTGCCGGTGCTGGATTGGTTTGTGAAAAATGTCGCGCCGTATCCCTACAAAAAACTGGCGAATGTGCAGTCGAAAACGCGCTACGGTGGTATGGAAAATGCGAGTAATATTTTTTATTTTGAAAACTCTGTGACGGGTACACGCGAGCGCGAGGGCTTGATTGCACATGAAATTGCGCACCAATGGTTTGGCAATTCTGCTTCGGAAGCGAGTTGGTATCATGTGTGGTTGAGTGAAGGTTTTGCAACGTATTTTACGATTTTATATAATGAAAGTGTGCATGGCGTGGACGCTGCTCGACAGGAATTAATGGCTGACCGCCAGCAAGTTATAACTTACAATAGTAAAAATGCAAGACCGATTGTGGACACAACCGTCACCGATTACAACCGTTTATTAAATACGAATTCGTACCAGAAAGGAAGTTGGGTGCTGCACATATTGCGGCAGGAAGTGGGCGATTCCGCATTTTGGAAAGGGGTGCGGACGTATTATGACCGATATAAATTTAGCAATGCGCTGACGGATGATTTTCGGAAAGTGATGGAAGAAGTAAGTGGGAAGGATTTACAACCATTTTTTAAGCAATGGATTTTTACAGCCGGGCAGCCGACCTTACAAACCACTTGGAATTATGATACGAATGCCAAAGCCTTATTAATAGAAATAAAACAATTGCAAAATATTGCCTTTCAATTTCCAATAGACATCGCCATTTATTACAACGATACAGACAAGCCAATCATACAAACCTTTCAAATTCAAAAAGCAAGCCAAACCTTTATGATTAAAGCCGATAAAGCACCTACAAAAATTATGCTGGACCCGAATGTGAAGTTGTTATTTGAAGGGACGGTGGTGAAAAAAGGGTGATAGGGTGATGGGTTTATAAATTGATTTTAAACTTGCGCATCGTTAATCAACTCCTCAATCTGATGAACGGCTTTATTCAATTCTTTCGCCTTTTGAAAATGTTGAAGCGCAGTTGCTTTATCCTCATTTTCTAAATAATAAATACCTAAACTTCGATGCGCATAAGCCTCCAATTCATTGATTTCTAACGCATAATGAATATCTTTCAAACCATCTTCGGTCTGTTGTAATTGAATTTTAGCAAGTCCTCGATTAGCGTAAGCGTAGGCGCAGGAATCATTCACCGTTATCGCTCTATCAAAATCTTCAATGGCTGCTTTGTATTTGCGCATTATCAAAAAAGTAAAGCCTCGATTGCACAAGATATTTTCATCATATAATTTTATCCGTAATCCTTTTTCATACGCTGCCAGTGCACTCGTGTACTCGCCCAATTGGGACTGGATGTTGCCCAAAAATGAATAGTCATCCGCATTTAGCTTGTGTTTTTTTTGAAATTCAGCTATCTTTTGCTTTACTTTTTCGCGTTCTTTTGTTTGCTTGTAAGCATCAATCGCTATGATAAATATATCTTTGTTTTTCAATCCTTGCGCCAATAAAGACTCCGATATTTGAGCTGCCACTTCGTAAGCTCCGTCGTGATACGCGGTAGCCATCTCGAAAAATGCTGGTGGCAGTGAGCGATATTTTAGTAATTGTTTTATAGTGTAGCCGTCGTTATAAGTCACACCGCCATTATAAAGTATAATAGGTTTATTACTTGGAATCGCATTATAAATAAAACTACCCATCGAAACCACCATAAAAGCAAACAAAGCTATTTGTGCAAAACCATTCACATCAGAAGTAAAAAACAAGTAAGCCGCCACCCCAGCTGACAAAAGACTCATCAAAGGTCCAGTAGCCGTATATAAAATCTGTTTATTAATAGAAATGTTTGGTGTATGCGGTACGCATAAGCCACGATTCCAAAGCAATGGATTATATTTTACATAAAAAGTAAGTTTACCAAGCGAAATTTTCAAACTTTTAGTCGCATCTCCAAAGGAGCCAATGTAGATAGAGACTTTGTTATTCGTAAGTAAAATGATTGGAACAGTGTGCCCTAATTCGTGTAGCAGTGTCTCCAACAATTGTACAAGCAGATAAAATAGGTAAAAAAGAAGTATAAAATGGGTATTTTCCACTGGATTGGTATTGGCTTTAGTTTTATGCTTTAACTCAAATTAAGTAATTATAGTTGCACAAAGTACATTTTTTGCATAAAAAAAATGAAGCTATGCTTTCCTAAATCCCCATACTATCCACGCTCCGCAGCGACACATTTGAAAATTCACCATTTTCGTAGCAACATCATAATTCCTATGAAAATTAAGCTGATGCTGCCTGACATAGTCCTTACAAATATGTAGGTATCTACATTAGTTATTCGTTTATCTCCTCTATTTTTTATAGCGTATCTTCCAACCCACAAACCAAATAATATTAGAACTATTCCAATTGGTGGTTGTAGTCCCGTATCAACATTCATAAGTGTTTCGTATTAAAATCACCTTATAAACCCATCACCCTATCACCGCTTAAATCCCCGCGCTATCCACACTCTTCAGCGACACGTGCAGATGCTCCGCCGTGCCTTTGTGTACCAGTGTATTAAATCCCATCATTTCAAAATAACCTTGAATGAGTTTATTGCGCAGCCAGCCGTGTCCTTTCGTGCGGATGTCCACGGCGTGCGCGTAGCCGGTGCTTTGGGTGTAATGCAGGGAGTGGTTTTTGGAGGCGAGCCCCATTTGTTGATAATCTTCTGGCTTGCGCTCGGCATCGGTGAGGATGAGGTCTTTTTCTAACAAAATAAGCGTACTGATACTTAATCTTACAATGGGATGTAATGTTTTAAACTCCTGTTTGACTGCTGCTTCCTTCACATTTGCAGCGGAGATGCTCCATATACCATTAGCACAATACATTAAAACAATAGCTAATGTAATACCATAATTGCGTTGTAAAATTTTTGGCTGGAAAGTCTGTTTAACAAAATGATTGCGCACGTATAGAAAATAACCGAGTAGCAGCGCCGCCGTGACGACTGCCGCAAAAAAAACACTTGCCCAAGCATACGCTTGATAATTTTCATGCAACCAAACCGCGATGCGAATCAGCAAAACAAAAGGCAAAACCGCCAATAAAAATAATTGCAGGAGCCGAAAGAGCAGCAGTTGGGTGGAGGTGGCGCGTGTGCTTTCTGTGGTAACTTGCATATTGCAAATATGTGAAATTTGTTTGCAATTTAAACAAAAATGTTTCAATAATTTATCAATTAAAATAATTTATTTTCATTTAAAAATTAGAATCCTTGCGAGATTTGTGTGAAATTTGTAACATAACCCAAATTTCGTATGAGACACATTCAACCATTCTATTACTTAGGCATTACGATTCTTCTTTTGAGCACCTTTGCGTTTACGGAACGGCAAGAAGAATTGCCCAGTATTTTTCAGCGCTTGAATTATCAGGAAGTCGTCAAAGTGGAAATCGAAACCGACCTCGACTCGCTGCTGAATACCAAAAAAACGGAAGATGAAATTCCTGCTAAGTTTACGTTTGAAGATGCGAAGAAGCAAGACCAAAGCTGGCAAGTGAAACTGCAAGTGCGGGGTAAATTTCGCCGCCGCGTGTGTCAGTTTCCACCCTTGCGCCTCACGTTTCCAAAAAAAGAATTGACAGCACAGGGTTATAATGCGCACAATGATTTAAAATTGGTGGTGCATTGCCTTGATAATGAGGCAGGTGACGAATATGTGCTGCGCGAATATTTAGCTTACAAATTGTATCAAGTCCTGTCGGAGCAAAGTTATCGCGTGCAATTGCTGCGCGTAAAATATAAAGATATTAAAAAGAAAAAAACGTTTACTCGCTATGGCATTCTACTTGAAGACGAGGACGAACTCGGCGAACGCTTAGGCGGTAAGGCGTGCGAAGATTGTTATAATACGCCAAAAGAGAAATTCCGACCGGATAATTTGAACACACAAGACTTGTTTCAATACATGATTGGCAATAGCGATTGGTCTACCTCCATGGCGCGAAACGTGAAGCTGGTGCAGTGCAAACAGGATGAAAGATTTGTCGTGGTGCCTTATGATTTTGATTTTTCAGGTTTTGTGAGCACCGCTTACGCCTCGGTGGATATGGCTGCCATGAAAATTAAGAATGTACGAGAGCGCGTGTTTTTGGGCTATGCGCAAGACCCAAGCGAACTGAAAAGTGCAGTAGAATTATTTCAATCCAAAGAAAAAGAGCTGAGAGAAGTAGTAAAGAAATTCAAATTAATAACGCCCGAATCAAAAGCACAACTTTTAGATTACATAGATTCTTTTTTTAAATGTGTAAATGGTGGGTTGGATATCAAAACGCCAGGGAAGTGTTGACTTAGAGACTAAGTGAATTATAGATTTTAATCATGGACTATAAAAATATTTATAATCAAAATGAATTCACGGGCGCAACTGCTAATCCACTGATGCCCACTCCTGATGCGATTGATGAAGCATTCGCTGTCGCTGCCAATCAGATTATTAATAATGCGGTTGAACTTGCAAGACAATTAATCGGTACACATCAAGCTGCTATTGCCATTGTAATAAATAAGGACTGGCATTATGTAAGAAAGTTTTTTTCTTTATCCGAAAAATATGCAGCGTGGGCAAACTACGCCGAACCTGCTACCGGATATGGTATTCACGCTTATTTATTACATCATAATAAAGCGATGCGTTTTACACAACAGGAATTAGAGGCGCATCCGCAATGGAAAAATTTTGGCGCAGAAGAGGGCAAACATCCGCCTATGAACGGTTGGCTCGCTGTTCCAATTATTGATAGCAGCAATACCAATTGGGGCTTGATGCAACTCTCCGACAAATACGAAGGAGAATTCACCGCCGCTGATGAGCAAACTTTTACCCAATTTGCAGCCATCGTTTCGCAAGCATTAGACGCCTTATGGCAGGTGCGGAATTTGAAAAAGCAGCTTGTGCTTCAATCATAAATATCAGTAGGTAGTTGGCAGTGTGCAGACCGATCCATCTATTCTTTAAGTTGCTGGTTCTCTGAGTCGCTCATCTCTCTCCCACCTCCACTTCTCGCATCAATTCTAATCCAAAATCCCGCAAGTCTTCAATAATCGGGATAATTTTCCGTCCCTTTTCGGTAATGTCGTACTCTACTTTTGGCGGCACCACCGCATACACTTTTATTGACCATGAAAAACTGCACCAGCTTTTTGCCTATTTTTATGAAGCCGGAAAAGTAGCCGCAGCAATTTGTCATGGCACTTGTATCTTATTGAAAGTCAAAACATCTGATGGAAAATTGCTGGTAGATGGAAAAACATGGACCGGCTTTGCCAATAGCGAAGAAGTGTTTGCGGATGGTTTTGTGGGCAAGCGCATTCAGCCATTCTGGATTGAGGATGAAGCGAAAAAAATTCCGAACAATAATTTCATCACCAGTGGTATGTTCAAAGCGTACGCCGTGCGCGACGGACGACTCATCACCGGGCAGCAGCAGTACAGCGGCGGCGAGGCAGCGAAATTGGTGATAGAGGCGCTGGGTGTGTAAAAAATGATTCACAGGATTTTGGAAGTAGCTTGATTCACTCGCATTATTTTTTAAACCGCAGAGGAACGTTGAAAACAATTTTAAAAATCTGACGAATCATGATTCAGAAAATTTCAGTGATATGGAGTCTATTTAGAAGAAATTTTTTTAACGTTACCTTGATTTGAAAATGTGGGACTGCGTGAAGGATAGCAGCGGTATGCCAAAGCGTTGAACTTGCGCGATGGCTGGCATAGGAGCGGATAGCCTGACCCCCGATAGCCCCCAACTTCCCCTGCTTTTTTTGAAAATGGATGATGGTAGGGGGTATCGGGGGACACGCCCAAACAATTACACTAAAAAACTTTAACATTTTAACATACTTTAATGAAAATCGCAATCATTGGACATGGCAATGTCGGCGGCGCACTTGCCAAACACTGGGCTAATTTCGGACACGAGGTTATCATCGGTGCTCGGAATTCGCAGGACGAGAAAGTGCAAGATTTTGTAAAAAACAGCACCATTACCGCAACCGATATTTTGGATGCCGTTTCAAAATCGGAAGCCATTTTAGTCGCAACGCCTGCACACACGGCGGTGGAA
>CAZJXN010000015.1:8417-52536 GCA_964549655.1 uncultured Saprospiraceae bacterium | reverse complement strand
GTCGGAGTGACAGGATTTGAACCTGCGACCACATGCCCCCCAGGCATGTACGCTACCGGGCTGCGCTACACTCCGATGCTGTAAGTGGTCATTATAGGATTCGAACCTATGACCTCTGCTCTGTCAAAGCAGCGCTCTAAACCAACTGAGCTAAATGACCGATCGCTACTGCTTAAATTTTTAGACACGGGTGCGAAGATACGAAAATTTGCTTTTCTTGCTTTTGTTTTTAATTCCTAATTTCAAAAAAGCAGCACAATGACCGCCGTAAAATGTGAGCATATAGAAGACATTCAAGAAGTCAAGCAAGCGCAAGCGTACGTGTGTGAGGCGTGTATTAAAACCAACAGTCGCTGGGTACATTTGCGCACCTGCCAAACGTGTGGCGTTACCTTATGCTGCGATGCTTCTCCCAATCGGCACGCCACGGGGCATTTCCGAGAAACAAAACATCCAGTGATCGCTTCTGCCGAACCCGGTGAATATTGGTTGTGGTGTTATGAAGACGAATTATTTTTACCCTATCAGCCATAGATCAATTTCGGTTATTCAATGGTCAAATACGTGCGTTCAACGATAAAGTAGGAGCTTTAGTCGTTAAAGTTTAAAAATTAGAATTTCCGCGTGCAACTTTCGAAAAAAATCAGAGTTATTAAAGTATAGAGTTTACAAGGAATAGAGTTTTTTCATACTAATTCAATGATGGTCGTCCCGCCGTATGTAGGACGACTTTTTTATTTTATTTTATAGCATAAAAATGCCTGCGCCATTATATTTGGAAATGACGCAGGCATGGAGCTTTTTTAAGTAAAAATAAAATTAGGAACCTGTAGGTTGGAATGCTCTAAATAAACTGCTATTCCCTTCATAGTGATCTACCTGACCAATTATTAATCGGATAAGATCAATAAAAGGAATGATAAGAAAAAATCCACCCGCAGTAATAAAATACCATAAAATAATGATAGGATCACTTCCCAAATAAAGGCGATGAATACCCAACCCTCCTAATAAGAGTGTGAGTACAATAGCCAATGTTTGTTTATCGCCTGCCATTTTCTGCACCCAAGCCATAAATTTTGCACTTCTTTCGGCACGTTTTTGTGCACGCGCTTCTTTTTTCTGTTCTTTTTTTAATGCTTTTGCGCTCAAAGCAGTGCTGGATGCGTCTTCAGCGGCGACAGCAGTGGTAGCCGATTGGGGAGACACCACATACGCAAAGCTGGACACGTTAGTTGCTAATACGCTCACTATCAATAGGAACGCGAGTCTAATTGTTTTCATAATGCTTAAAGTTAAATTGAATAAATGATTTTTCGTTAGCTTCCATACCGAAAGCCGTCGAAAAAATAGGAAGATTTTAGTGGATAAAATGCAATTTTGGCAGAAAAGTTTTCGCACAGCGAAATTTAAAGTTCAAAAAAGAAAAAGGCTTGGTAATTGAGAAACCTATCCCTTCGTTTTTAAATTTGATAAGATTTATTATTCAGTTGTATCTACTGTATCTTTTATAAAGTCAGGCTTTTCATTTTTATAAATAATAGTCTGATGCGGAGACGGAATTTCAATCCCCTCCGCTTGGAATCGTTTTTTGAGCGTTTCTAATAAATCACAACCCATTGCAAAGGCGTCCGCATTGTTTTTTGCCCAGATGTAAGCCCGCAATTTCACGGCATGATCGCCCAATTCTATTACACGCACCAACACATCCGGCTTTCCCTTTTCGATTTGTTCCGGCGTGCGCCCGTCTATGTGCAAGGGGTGTTTGAGTGCTTCTTCCAAGATGATAGCTTTGGCAAGTTCGAGGTTCGACTCATATCCAATACCTATTTCCAACCATTTTCTTATTTTATCATCATTGAAGTTAGAATTAATAATTACTTCTTGTCCTATAATAGAATTGGGAATAATGATGCGTCTATTTTTAAAATCTCGAATCACGGTATGCCGAAGTGTAATGTCTTCTACTACGCCAGATAAAGTGTCCCGAATACGCAGTCGGTCATTTACTCGAAATGGTTTAAATAATATAATAAACACGCCACTTACTACATTGCTAAGTGCCTGCTGCGACGCAAAACCCACTACTACCGCCAAAATACCTGCACCGGCAAGCATAGAACTGGCTACCATGCGCAAACTTGGTACCGCAGAGACGGCTATGCCAAACCCAACAATATAAATGATAGCTGTAATGAAATGCCGTAGAAACTGATAATTCGTAGGGTCAATTTTTATAATAGAACTGGATTTTCTGATAAACCTGCCAAAAATTCGACTAAATAATGCTGCTACAATAACGGTAGCTATAATAATGCCTAAAAACGAAAGTACCACTTCTGTGTCCATCTGCCAAGAGGTTTCCATATCTGAATAAAATTTAATGTTAAACCGAATTTTTTAATTAGAATCGCAAAGGTAAGGCTTGTTTTTCAGTCGAATCAAACAATTAAGAAGCTATTTTTGTAGTAAATAAGATGCGAGCAATTCGAAATTTATATCAAGACTTAGGCGTAGACCAATACTACACGCATGAAGGCAGTGCATACGAAAATCCACATTTTCCACAAATTGAAACATTACTTACTCAAAATCAATATCGTATAAATTATGAAAATGTACTGGATTTCTGTTGCGGCGGCGGCGAAGTAAGTAAGGTTTTGCAAGCATTAGGACATTCGCTTCCGCAAGCGAGCGACCCGTACACACAAGAAGCCTATCGGAAAAATTTCGAGCGCGATTGTTGGGATTTTTCGTTTGAAGATGTGATTCGCGGCAAGCTTACCGGACAATTTTCAAGTATTATTTGCAGTTTTGCCATGCACCTTTGTCTACAAAAGCAGCTCTTTCCATTGGTACACCAATTATTTCTATGTACGCCACAACTCGTTATCATCACGCCACACAAACGTCCGGAGTTGGAAAATTTAACAAATATAGCACTTGAGTTCACCGATTTTACTCTCACCAAACGCGGCAAAAAAGTATTTTTAAAATCTTATTCGCAAAATATTTAGTTCCTTGCTAAGGTGTGGCATATTTTAAAAATATGCCACACCTATTTGTTACTTCTTTATTACTTTTTGCGTTTTAAAAATTTGGTTATTATCACTTACGCTTAATAAATATAATCCTGCTGGAAGGTCAGTTATATCAATTTGCGTTTTTGCGGTGAAAGAAGCACGGCGTAACGTTCTGCCAAAACCATCTAATAATTGATAATTTAAGGTTTTTGAAATATCACTTTCTATCGTCAAAAAATCACTTGTTGGATTCGGAGAAACTTTCACTGTAAAGTTACCATCAAGATTTGTAATAGAAGTCGGCAGATTATTCGTAATCTGAATATCATCGAACCAGAATTTTATATTTTGTAACGCTTGCTGTTCCGAAACGATTTCCAAACGGTCTATGGCTTTCCAATCAAATTTTCCTTGCGGCTGAAACCACCCATTGTCCCAAGCCCCTTGTTCTTTAAAAGTTTTCAAAGGAATATATACTTGATGCCATTGATTGTCCCGTTTTGCTATATTTTGGTCTATAGTGACGCGCATTCGCCAAGGGCGGTCGCCGGGGTCGGTCGTTTTAGTATCCAAAAAACGGATGTCAAACGTCGCGCTCGGCGTATTCCCGCGCACCCAAAAACGAAGTGCATAATTGTTATTTACTAAATAGGATAAATCTTTATTCGGTTTAAAATCAAATCCGATGACATTGTACTGCGCCGCATTCGTCCAGTAGATAGAACGCTCGCCGTTATTGGGTTGATCCGTAGAATAAAAATCCAAAACGCCATCGGTATAACTGGATTCTACTATTTTACTTTCAATAAAATCTGTATAAACATAAAAGCCAACGCTGTCTGGCTTTAATTGAAAAGTAGTTTGCGCAGGCACATTCATGCCTAAGGCTTGTAATAAAGGCACATTCAAATCATGTTCAAATAAATCATTTCCACCATCTTTATATAATCCGAATCCGCCATGATAATCCCACATCGTCCACGGAATACCTTCTTCCTCCAAATATTTACGCATGGTATCATACCAAAATACGCGCTCCGTATTATTACTATTTGGAATATAAACGCCAAATTCGCCACAAAAAACCGGCACATTTCTACTTTGTTTGAATTGCGCGGCAATGTCTATGAGTTGTTTTACTTTAGCAACTGTGCCGTCATTTTGATAATTATTAAGAGCACCTTCTATCCACGTTCCTCGCAAAGAAGTGGGCAACGCAGGCATTCGACCTGCCTGATACGGGAACGGCACACCTCCTAAATCCTGCATCCCTGTCCAACTCGCTCCTTGATGTGTAAAAAGAAATGGGTCATAAAAATGAAACGTGTATATCAAGTTAGTATCTGAATATACTGGCATGAACGCCAGACTATTATAACTATTCCATTCCGCAGGACCGACGATAATCGTGTGTTTCGTGTCTACCGTTCGTATTGCAGTTACTACTGATTTTTGAATGGCATTCCAGAGTATATCTGAGATGCCGTGTGGCTCGTTTAAGATTTCATAATATAATAACTTGGAGCGATTTTTATAATGCGCAGCTACTTGTTTCCATACTTTTTCTAAAATGATGCCCACGTTTGGGTCTGTATTGTCTACAACACTAAAGGTATGATTGTCTAAAATAAGATGCATTTGTAATTCCTCTGTCCAATTTACAACCTCATCTAAAAACGTGTAAAAAAGTGGATCAATCGTATAATTCGGCGCACCATTGGTCATATAATGTAAATTAATCGGCAGTCTTATTACATCACAGCCTAAGCTTTTTATCTGTTCGAAGTCTTTTTTGGTGTATTTGGTGAATTGAACTTGCCGTACATTTCCCACCTGAAACCAATTGGTGAGATTGATTCCTTTATGAAAAGGCACTTCTTGGGCTGTCAGGGATTGAATGTTAAAAAGCAACAACAATAAAGAAAGTCGAATTATATGCATGGCAACACAATTTTATTTAGATGAAAAGCATAAAAAGATATAATAACGCTGTATCCTCTGTAGTTAAAATATGCAACAAGTGCTTAAACTACTTTCAACCCCAATTCCTTCCCTTTTTCCAACATCAACGCGTACGCCTCTTCATAATTATTATCAATATCGCCGTCCAAAATCGAATCGCGGATTGCATTTTTGATTAAACCCACTTCCCGCGAAGGGGCGATACCAAAGGTTTCCATGATAAGTTCGCCGGTCACGGGCGGCTGCCAGTTGCGCAAGTGGTCTTTCTCTTCTACGGCTTTCAAGCGCTCGCGCACGAGTTCATAGTTTTCGAGGTAAGTTTTTACTTTTAATGGATTCTTGGATGTAATATCCGCTTCACATAATAACATTAAATCATCAATATCATCTCCGGCATCAAATAACAAGCGTCGAATCGCAGAATCTGTAATATTTTCTTTTGTTAATGAAATCGGACGTAAATGTAATAACACTAATTTTTGTACTAACTTCATTTTGTTATCCATCGGCAAACTTAGGCGACGGAATATTTTTGGCACCATATTCGCGCCAAGCGCATCGTGTCCATGAAACGTCCAGCCATGTTCCGGTTCAAAGCGCTTGGTGGGCGGTTTGGCAATGTCATGCAAAATAGCTGCCCAACGAAGCCATAAATCATTGGTTTTCCGACTCAGATTATCCAGTACTTGCAACGTATGATAGAAATTATCTTTATGTGCTTTGCCATTTTTTATTTCTACACCTTGCAGCGCAACCATTTCCGGCAATATCAAATGTAATAAACCCGTATTAAATAAATGTTTAAAACCAACAGAAGGCGCAGGAGATTGGATAATTTTATTTAATTCGGTACAAATCCGCTCTTTAGAAACAATGTGCAAGCGGTCCCGATTTTTAGCAATAGATTGAAGCGTTTCTGGGTCAATGGTGAAGCCCAATTGGGTTGAAAAACGAATCGCGCGCAACATCCGCAAGGGGTCATCGGAGAAAGTTCTGCCCGGTTCTAAAGGTGTTTTAATCAACTTTTGTTCGAGGTGTTGCAAACCTTGAAACGGGTCTACGATAGAACCAAAATCGTGTTCATTCAAGCTCACTGCCAGCGCATTAATCGTAAAATCTCGGCGATTCTGGTCATCTTCGAGGCTGCCTTCTTCTACCGTCGGTTTACGCGAGTCATGCCGATAGGATTCTCTTCTTGCGCCCACAAATTCAATTTCCAAATCCCCACATTTCAACATAGCGGTACCAAAACGGCTGTAAACAGTGACTCTTGGAATCGGTCGCATCTTGAATGCGACGTTTTCTGCCAGCCGAATCCCGCTTCCCACGCACACAATATCCATATCTTTCGATGGTCGCGCCAAGAGCCGGTCGCGCACGTAACCGCCCACTACATAAGCCGGATAGCCCAGCTCCGTAGCCGTTTCGCTAATCACTTGAAAGATTTTTCGCTCGTCCGATTGTATATTAAAAACCACTGGTTGAAGTCCGATTTACGATTTTAAAATTACGATTTTAATTTAAAACTGGTGTTAGGCACTCTCATTGCATTAATTGGAACATCCCGACCTTGGTCAGGAACACGGATTTAGTGGATTTTCCTGCTCTATCATCTTTACAATTAATTATTTTTGAATTTTCAATAACATCCGCGTGGGTTTATTCCAAGTCACATTCGCAAGATTATCAAATAATTTCCAAATTTTATAAGGTAAATATTGTAATAAAAGATGTGTTCGTAACCTGCTTAATGCTTTGTTAGAAAATGTTGTGAGTCGTCCATTTTTTATATTCAAATCTTGTAATAAACGAGTCACATTTTGCTGATTGAATGAATGTAAATGTGCATTATGCGGGGTCAGCTGGTTGCAATGTACACACAGTGAATGTGGGATTTGCTCATTAAACGGCGTTGTAATGATTAAAGTTCCATTCGGCTTTAATACGCGTAACAAGTTGACAATGAATGACTTCGGGTCAGGTGCGTGTTCCATCACTTCTGCTGTAATGATGCAATCAAATGCGTTTTTTAAAAAGGGTAAAGCGTACACATCCGCTACGACCGCTGCATGATTTTCAAACGGATATTTTTCCAACGCTTTTGTTGGATTGGCGATTGAAATATCCATTGAAACTACATTGATACCTTTCGGACAAAAATGCGCTGCGACCCACGCATTGCCACAACCTACATCTAAAATGCTCGTCACATTGGACGGAACTTGCTGAATAATCGTTTCGTGCAAACGTCGGTTCTCGTGCTGCGATGCACCATCTGCATGGTCTTCAAAATAATCAAACGCTTCTGCATCTTGGTCATAATGCGCTGCGTAAAAAATGCGGGCGCGTACGCCATTTGTCAGCGTTACATCCATCCAACGCTCTTTTGCATCTTTTGGTAACAAAATTGGAATGCCGTTTTGTATGTCAAATGTATTTTCTAATTGCTTGTCAATCAGAATGTTTTGAATATTATCATAAAATAATGCATTCCCTTCGGGGCTAATTAAAAGCGGTCGTAAATGTGCGTTCATGCAAATACTAAATTCGCTTCGTTGCTATACACTTCTTCTATTTCATCCAAAATGGCGAATAGAACTGCTGGTTCGTACAGCGTCACCAACTGACTGCGATAGGGTTTGATATTCGGAAAACCGCGAAAATAATTGGTGTAATGACGGCGCATTTCGACCACGCCAAGTTTCTCGCCTTTCCAGCTGATAGAATGCTGTAGGTGCTGACGGGCAGCGTCCACGCGCTCTTGAACGGTAGGCGGTGGCAATATTTCACCCGTTGCAAAATAATGTTTAATTTCTCGAAAAATCCAAGGATAACCGATGCTGCCGCGTCCAATCATGATGCCATCTACGCCAAAACGGTTGCGATAATCGAGTGCTTTCTGCGGGGTGTCCACGTCGCCGTTGCCGAAAATCGGGATGTGCATTCGCGGATTTTCTTTCACTTTAGCAATCCAAGTCCAATCGGCTTCGCCTTTGTACATCTGTTTGCGGGTGCGCCCATGAATCGAAAGTGCCTGAATGCCAACGTCTTGCAATCGTTCCGCCACTTCTACAATGTTGATAGAATTATCGTCCCAACCAAGACGCGTTTTCACCGTCACGGGCTTTTTTGTAGAATTGACGACCGATTTAGTCAGCTCAATCATTTTTGGAATATCCTGTAATAAACCGGCACCTGCCATTTTGCAAGCCACTTTTGCTACCGGACAACCATAATTAATGTCAATCACATCAGGATTCGCCGCTTCTACAATGGCTGCCGCTTTAATCATACTTTCCACCTGCCCGCCAAAATATTGAATACCAATAGGACGCTCGTAGTCGAAAATTTCCAATTTTTTCAAGCTGGAAGCCGCTTCATACACCAATCCATCCGACGAAATAAACTCCGTGTACATCATATCTGCACCTTGCGCTTTGCACAACGCACGAAACGGCGGGTCGCTCACGTCTTCCATCGGGGCGAGCAACAAGGGGAAATCCGCTATTTCAATATTACCTATTTTTACCATTTTTTTGAGATGCCAGAAGTCAGATGCTATATATATGTATGCCAGATGCCAGACTTTACACGTTGACTTCTAACAATTTAAATTATTATAAAAACTAAATTCAATTCCAGAATTTGCAAAGTTACGTCAATTTATACAAAAACTATTGGTTAGTAAAGGTCAAAAGAGCGGAAAGGGTTCCTGTTTTCACAAAATTTATACATCTTTTTCAAAAATTACTTTTATGATCGCGCTTTACTTTAAGCATCTATTAACGAACATTTAGGGTTTCGATAGCATCTATTGGCTTGGGTAAAACGTTAGGAAGCAAGTAAAATAAGGGATATGAGAAACACAATAATAGCTTTGATACTTTTAATTTTGACGAATGCTTGTGCTACGCTGGATAAAAATTTGTTGGTGGGTAATTGGCAGGCGATAGAATTGCTAGAAGCCGGACAACCCGTGGAGGCGGATATACAAGTCGTTCGTTTTCAGTTTAATAACCACAAACAATACAACTTTTTTGGAACTTTGAATTATCGCGAAGCGGGGACGTATGATGTAGAATCAAAATATTTATACACCATAGATACATTGAATCGTGCGACTACCGAAAAAGCAGTTGAAATTCTACAATTAACCGAAGATTCGCTCAAATTGAAAATGAATGACGGCGGGAAAGAGCGGCTGATGTTGTTGAAAAAAATGTAATAATATGCTGATTTGCTGATTTGCCGATGTGCTAATGCTCACGTGACGCAATAGCCTACTTTTAATTTGATTTTGATTTTAGCGTTTGTGCTGCACAAGGTTTGAGGGAATTAGCAAATTGTCACATCAGCATAACTTGTCCCGCAAGGCGGGATTAATTTAAGCCATTTACCTCTAAATTGACCTTTCCTTTCAGCACTATTTCTACTCGAATGGACGCTGGCGCGAGGAAAGCATCTTGAATATTGAGTTCATTCAATTGTCCGGTTAAAAAGATGTTTGGGGAAATTTTATAATCAGTTAATTGTTGTTGCAATTGCTTTTTCAATGCGGTGATATTATAATCCAATAAGAATTGTAAATTATCTTCGATGCGTTTGCGCAACGTGCCTTTGAGTAGCCACGCCGCGGATTTGAGCAGGAAACTGCGGGTTTCTAAAGTGAAATTTAAATCTCGGATTTCCACGATATTTTTGGTCGGATTATAAAACGGTTTGCCTGTTAAATAAATATTGCCGTTATAATTTCCAGAGAGTTTGGTATTGACAATCAATTGATTATCTTGCCCGTAGAGTTTAATATCTTCTATTTTTACAGTGCGTTTTCCTTCCGTAAATGTCTCTCCTTCTAATTGCGCTTTGGCGAGGCGCTCGGCTTCTTTATAAGGTACATCGGTGCTTACGATGAGCGTGAAATCATCTTGGGCAACGTCTTTTATTTTGTATGTTGGTAAAGAAGTGGCGTTCGGACGAGCCGGTTTTTCACCCAAATTGATTTTCGGACGCGTTTCTACAAAAATGGTACTGGACAAGGAATCGCCGCGCGTCACGAGTGCCGTCATGCCGATGGATTGCGGATTTATGAGCAGCCAAGTGTTGTATTCCGGTGCAATAAGGATGGGGTCGAATAATTTATTCCAACTATCGCTCACCATTTTACGCAGGTCAAAACTGTCTTTTACCAATCCGTCAATTGAGCGTGTGAGCGTTTTTTTACTATTTTTTAAAACCATATCTGCGATGAAACCAGCGGGCAGATTGACACCAACCAACTTGAGTTTCGGCTGCTTGAGCCAATCATAACTTTCAATATCCGTCGTCGTTTCTAATGTCCAATCGTCTTTTATTTTAAAATCCGTTTTGAGTTTTAATGCGATATCGCCGTTCGCTTCTACTTCCGTGATGCCAATGTCATAGCGAATCCACAATTTGAGTGGCACTTTATATTGAATGGTTTGTCCCTTTACATTTATTTGAATGTCTTCTAATTTTTCGGCGCGTACCATCATTTTATCACCATCCTTTATGTCTTTATCTTCATACAGCATGCCGTTCAACTGTGTATTCAGCGATTTTTGAAATGCTTTTATATTAATTTTGACTGGAATATTAATAGTGGAAATTTTGCTTTCGGGCGGCAGGGCGTTGTATTGTTCCATAGGTTTGTCGGGTTGCGGCTGGCTTGTTTTGCAAGCAAACAACAGAAATACATATGCTAATGTGCTAATATGCCAATTTGCTGATATTTTACTAAAAATCATAGAGTTATTACATTTGAGATTATTGCTAATTTGGAACAAGTGCAAAAACTTTGCGACTTTGCGTGATTAAATATTTGCAAGATAGTGCAAAAAATAAGTCTGCGTACAAGCAACTTTTTTCAAATCCGAACATCTTTGTTAAAAACGCTAAATCTAACTTTATGAAACGCCTGACTACATTAGCTCTTTTATGCCTAACCCTTCTAAACTTTACCACTGCGCAATACGCTCCCGCTTGGAGCACGAGCGAAACTGCCTTTTTGGGCATTGAATCCAACCACATTTCGGAAGCAAAAGCAAAAGCCTTGGGTTTTGAAAATCCACACGGACGCTATGTGACCAAAGTGGTGAAAAACAGCGCCGCGGAAAAGGCTGGTTTACAGCCATTTGACTACGTATTTGCGATTGATAAATATAACTTATCTGAAGATGAAGATTTGACCGATATTTTAGAAAAATATAAACCGACCGATAAAGCGACGATTCATTTTATTCGCAATGGCAAAAAACAAACGGCGGAGGTGAATTTTGTGCAGCAGGGTGGGGCGATCACTGCGAATGAAAAAGCGTATTTGGGCGTGAGTCCACATTCCGATGAGGACGAAGACGAATTAGGCATTAAAATATATGTATTAGCAAATGGGACTGCCGAAGCAATGGGGTTGCAGGATGGCGACCTGATTACTGCTATCAATGGCATGAAAATGGTAGATTGGGATGACCTGACCATTGCTATCAATCAACTAAAAGCGGGTGATAAAATTGCCATCGAATACGAGCGTGACCGCAAAAAAATGCGCGCCGAACAGCCGATTAAATCTCAGGCAGAAAGTAAAAAATATACCACCTGGAATTCTAACTGGAATCCTGATGACGCTGCGCATCTCGGTATTTATTCTAACAGTGTGGACGAAGAAAAAGCGGAAAAACTGGGTTTTGCAAATAAAAATGGCAGTTATGTCACGCGCATCATCGGCAATACAGCCGCCGAAAAAGCTGGTTTGCAACCGTTTGATTATGTGTATGGTGTAAATGATTATCGAACCAATGAAGATGTAAGTCTGACGGAAATTCTAAAAAAATTCAAAACCGGCGATAAAGTAACCGTTCATTTTATTAGAAATGGTGTGCAAAAAACGGCGGAAGTTGCCTTTTTAAAACGCTCGGAATCCAAGACCAATATCAGCGAAGATAAGTGCGAAGCGCCTTTCCTTGGCGTGCAACGTTTGGATACAGAAGCAGAAGGCGTGTCGGTAGAAGTAGTTGAAAAGTCAACAGCGGCAGATATGGGTTTGAAAGAGGGTGATGTAGTGACCAAAATTAATGGTCGTCGCATTGTAGATTGGGACGGCGTAACGATTGCCATTGACAATATGAAAGTGGGCGAAACCATCAGTGTGGAATATCTGCGCGATGGCAAAAAACAAACGGCAAGTAAACCGATTAAGTCGTATTGCGAAACGCGCCCGAATGAATCTCGCTACGGCTTTAATATGTCAGAAAACGAAAATAACAACGATAACCAGCGGGTGCCAGAAAGCGAGCGCATCATGGATGTAAACGTTGCCAACGCCATCGTGGATATGAAGGAAATGGATGCCGTAGAAGCGGGTGAATTCAAAAATCGCTTCGGTATTGAAATGCTTTCCGCCAATGATTTAAAAGTAGAAAAACTCTCGGTCGCGCCTAACGCTGGCGAAGACAAATTTCAATTGCAATTCAACTTACCAGAAGCAGGCGAGACGAGCATCCGCATTTACAACTCCGCTGGTCGCATGATTTATAATTATGACCTCGGCAATTTCTCTGGTGATTTCATGGACCAGGTCAATATTTCTCAAAATGGCGTGGGCAATTATTTTCTGGAAATCCGGCAGGGCGGGAAGTCGGTTACGAAGAAAGTCATTTTGCAAAGCAGATGAGGATAGGAGCATGGGAAGATAGGATACAGCGCGCTTATCCTCTTGCAAAGTAGATGAAGATAGGGCACATCATGCTCCCATCTTCCTATCCTCCCCGCCAAAATATTTTTCTCAATATCGTCCCGAGGCTGTGTCTCTTTTTGAGGTGCAGCCTTTCTTGTGTTTTAGCGAATTTTAATTTTAAAAAATTACGCACATCGGAAAATTATGAATGGCTGTTTTGTCTATCAGTAAAAGATTCTTACCCGTGCGATTTGCTTAAAAGCGTCGCGGCAACGCCTTGTCAAAATACAGATTCCAAAATTCCAATGATTTCAAAAATCAAAAGTCATTTTTATTTTTCAACCTAAAATTAGTATTCGTTTATAAAAACTTTATTTCTATGAATCGTAAAACCCATATTCTACTCCAATCGTTTTTCTCAATTGCACTGATGATGTTGATGGTGGCTTCCGTATCTGCTCAGAAAAAGAGCAAAACACCTGTTACTACCACAACGCAGGCTACCACTTCGGCAAAAACAGGTTTTGACGAAGCCCTTTATAATTCCGTCAAGTGGCGCTCGATTGGTCCGTTTCGGGGCGGTCGTGCTGCAGCGGTTACGGGCGTACCGGGCAAGCCAAACTTGTACTATCAGGGCGCAACGGGCGGTGGCGTGTGGCGCACCAAAGATGGCGGTCAGACTTGGGAAAATATTTCCGACGGCTATTTCGGCGGCTCTATTGGCGCGGTAGCGGTGAGCGAGTACGACAACAACGTGATTTATGTAGGCTGCGGCGAGACGACGGTTCGCGGTAATGTATCTTACGGCTATGGCATGTGGAAAAGTGAAGATGCCGGAAAAACTTGGAAACAAAGTGGTTTGAAAAACTCGCGCCACATCGCACGCGTTCGCATTCATCCGAAAAATCCGGATTTAGTATATGCGGCTGTGTTGGGCGATTTATTCAAAGCGGGCGAAGAGCGCGGCGTGTACCGCAGTAAAGATGGTGGAAAAACGTGGGATAGAGTGCTGTTTGCAAATGCAGATGCAGGTGCAATGGACTTAACATTCGACCCAAATAATGCACGGATTTTGTATGCTTCTACCTGGCGCATTCGGCGTACGCCGTACAGTTTGGAGAGCGGTGGTGAAGGTTCTGACCTTTGGAAAAGTACGGATGGTGGCGATACTTGGAAAAAAATCACAGGTAATAAAGGTTTACCAAAAGGACTTTGGGGCATCGTAGGTGTGACGGTTTCTCCCGTGAATTCTGACCGCGTTTGGGCGATTATTGAAAATGACAATGGCGGCGTTTATCGTTCAGATGACGCAGGTGAATCTTGGCAGAAGCTAAGTGAAGACCGCAACCTGCGCCAACGTGCCTGGTATTACAGTCGCATTTATGCGGATACGAAAGATGAAAACATTGTATATGTAATGAATGTTTCTTACCACAAATCTACGGATGGTGGTAAAACATTTACATCCAACAACGCGCCACACGGCGACCACCACGACTTATGGATTGCACCAGAAGACAACCAGCGCCTGGCAATTGCAGATGATGGTGGCGCGCAAGTGTCGTTTGATGGTGGCGAAAATTGGTCTACGTATATGAATCAACCGACGGCGCAGTTTTATCGCGTCGTGACCGACAATAGCTTTCCATATCGCATTTACGGAGCACAGCAGGATAATTCGACCGTTCGAATTGCGCATCGCACGGATGGTTTTGCCATTACAGAACAAGATTGGGAAGTGACTGCTGGTAGCGAAAGTGCGCACATCGCGGTTGACCCATTGAATAATGACATCGTATATGGCGGAAATTATGGCGGCTTTTTAGAAAAAAGAAATCATACTACTGGACAAGAGCAATCCGTCAACGTGTGGCCCGATAATCCGATGGGACACGGCGTAGAAGATATGAAATACCGTTTCCAGTGGAATTTCCCGATTTTCTTTTCGCCACATGACCCAAAGAAATTATATACGTTATCCAATCAAGTGCACGTCAGTATGAACGGCGGTCAATCTTGGGAACACATCAGCCCAGATTTAACGACCAACGATAAAAGTAAAATGGGTGCTTCCGGCGGTCCGATTACAAAAGATAATACCAGCGTAGAATATTATTGTACGCTGTTTACCGGTTGCGAATCTGCTTACGAAAAAGACCTGCTTTGGGTGGGTTCGGACGATGGTTTGGTACACGTAAGTCGGGACGGCGGCAAAAACTGGTCGAAAGTGACTCCAACCGGCGCACCAGCATTTGTAATGTGGAACAGCATTGACCCAGACCCATTTACGAAAGGCGGCGCTTATGTGACTGGAACTCGTTACAAATTAGGCGATTACAAACCTTATATCTACAAAACAGAAGATTACGGTAAGACTTGGAAAAAAATCACGAATGGCATCAATGACGAGCACTTCACGCGCGTGACGCGTGCCGACCCGAAGCGCAAAGGCTTGTTATACAGTGGTACCGAGACCGGTATGTATCTATCTTTTGATGATGGTGCGAATTGGAAACCTTTCCAATTGAACTTACCGATTGTTCCTATTACCGATTTAACGATTAAAGATAATAACCTGATTGCAGCTACACAAGGTAGAAGTTTTTGGATGATTGATGACTTGACGGTATTGCACCAGTTGAGTGATAACATTGCAGCAGCGAATAAACACTTGTACAAGCCGATGGACGCGTATCGCTACGGGGGTGCCGGTGGTTTTGGAAGAGCGCCAAAGAATGTAGGTCAAAATCATCCGGGCGGTGCGATGGTGCATTTTTATTTAAAAGAAAAACCGAAACCAGAAGACGAAGTAAAACTCGGTTTTTACGAAGCAGACGGCGATTTGATTAAAGAATATTCTACCAAAGCGAAGGAAAAGCCCGACCAACTTGTGGACCTCAAAGATGGCGGCAATAGCTTCACTTGGAATATGCGTTATCCTGATATTAAAAAATTTGAAGGTATGATTCTCTGGGCTGGTAGAAGTGTGGCACCGAGAGCTGTGCCGGGGGAATATAAAGTGAAATTGACGGTTGGTAAAGAAACGCAAGAGGCTACTTTCAACATTGTAAAAGACCCGCGCATCGAGGTATCACAGGAAGATTTACAAGCACAATTTGACTTCGTTTGGCAAGTGAATCAGAAAGTGTCGGAAGCACACCAGACGATTATTGATATCCGAGACATTAAGAAACAGTTGAAAACGTATACCGATATTTTAAAAGATAATGAAAGCGCCAAAGAAATCGTAGAAAAAGCGAAAGCCATTGACGCGCAATTGTCGAAAGTGGAAGAAGAATTGTATCAGGTGAAAAACCGAAGCGGTCAAGACCCTTTGAATTATCCAATCATGCTCACCGACAAACTCGGCGGCGTAGGTGCTTTGTCTAACGCGGGCGACATCAAACCGACCCAGCAAGCGATGGAAGTGAAAACGGAAATTTCACAGGAAGTAGATACACAACTCACCACGTACCGCAAAATCAGAGATACCGAACTCCCCGCGTTCAATAAGCTCGTGCGCGAGAAAGCGATAGAGCCGATTGTGGTGAAAACGCCAGCGAGGTCGTAAGGGGAGGATAGGAAGATGGGAGGATAGGAGGATGCCCTCAGTACTTAACTTAAAACGAGTAATTCAATTCAGGTTGAGTTACTCGTTTTTTTATTTTGGAAATTTCATAGTTTTATTTACTTTTATGCAATCAAAAGGAAATCAGTCGTTTATACGCTATTATATATTTAAAACGAGCGGATTTCTTATTACTAAAACCCTAAACACACTAAACCCTGGAAAAGCCTGCTGTTTATCTATCCAACCTGACTCCACTGCGAGGGATTGCTGCTTTACTCACCTCTAAATATTAAACATCATGAAAAGCCAATTACTTTTTCTATTGCTATTACTTCTTTGTAATACAACCATCATTCAAGCACAAATAACTGATAAACAAGCGGTAAAAGAGCCTACTAAAACCGAAACTAAACAACAAAAAATGAAACTATTAATTCACATTACTCAAGGACCCGAAAACCCAACTCGTGCGGCACTTGCATTTTTAGTGGCTCGCACAGCGATTGAAGAAGGACATACGGTCAGTCTTTTTCTGGCAGGCGATGCTGTGCAATTACTGCGCGATGGCATGTTGGACAATCTATCTGGTTTGGGCACCGGTAAACTCCGCGAACATTATGATATCATTGTAAAAGGCGGTGGCAAATTTTATTTATCCGGTATGTCCAGCAAAGCACGCGCCGTAACAGATGCAGATTTAAAAGGTAAACCCGCAGCGTTCGCCACGCCAAGTGTGTTGCTGCAATTGTCATTTGACTGTGATAGAATGTTTACGTATTAAAAAAATAAATATAAGATAATTACCGACTAAGCCAATTTTTGAAAGCAGTAATTTTATCGGTAGGTATTAAAATATCAAATTCGGGAGCTGGTTCTAATTGAATTTTTAGTTGGCGCGTTGAAAATATAATGATTTCCCGAATCGCATTGGTGTTAATGATGTATTTCCGATTGGCACGAATGAATAACTCGGGGTCTAATATTGATTCCAGTTTATTTAAAGTGTAATCCAAAGGATATTTCTTTTTATCAAACGTGGTTACATACACGCCTTTTTCCTGCGCAAAAAAGTAGGCAGAATTCGGGATGGGGTGACTGAACAATTAATGGGCTACCTGCCAAATCAAACCAGACGAAAGCCCCAATGGAGCGGATATAGCATACTATATTGTGGATGGAAATCTATTAAAATGTAAAAAAAAATATTGAAATCCTATTTCGTGCTTTCATCCAACCGATACCCGACCCCATGCACATTCCCGATTTTCACAGTTTCATCTTCTTTCAATAGCTTTCGCAAACGCGATACAAACACGTCCACGCTTCTTCCAACGAGAATTCCCTCCTCTTCCCAAACTGCTTTTAAAATCAAATCGCGCTCTTATAATTGATTGCGATGGGTACAAAAAAGTTGTAGCAACTTGGTTTCCCGATACGTCAGGTCTTTTCTTACATTTTTGACGAACAATAATTGATTGGAAGCGTCGAGCACAGACTGCCCAAATCGAAGGAAGGATAGTTCAGCGTCGGTAGGAATTTGAATCGCTGGAGTTAGGTTTAAATTTTCTATTTGATTTATTAATAAATTTTCGGTATTTAACTTTCTATTTTTTAAAAAGGCATAAAGCGTAATCATTATTACAAAAACAATTGAAAAAATCCAAAAGCTATTTTTTGATAACCAACTTTTTTCGCCTTCTAAAAAGCTGACTGTCAATTCATAACAACCTGCTATACGTTCGCGTCCGCCGCACGGCACTTCTTTTCCTGACAGATAGTTATAGGCATTATAGCCCAACATCAATTCTTTATCCTTGCAATCTAATGCCGATACGTTATAATTTTCTGTAATATTTTGAAATGAAAAAGCACGATGTAAGAGCGGAGGCAAGCTATCATAATTGAAATTTCGTTCCACCGGAATCAACCAAGTGACAGCATCCAATTGCTTTACGGGTTTAATTCGGGAGGTGCGGTCGCCTTCTAATGCGAGTAATTGGTGCGCGGTTTGCCGCAATGCAAGATTGACCCGTTTGGAAAAATGTTGTTGTTTAGAATCTTGCGCCTTTTGAAACCAGACGGCTTGTACGGTCAGCGCGCCGGTTAGCAGCAACATTATCAACACTGCAAAATGTCCGATTCTTTTCTGGTCCATATCCTCAAAATTAGATGAAAATTAGAATACAACGAAGGCTTTTACATTTCATTTACATTGTTTTACAAGGGTTTAACGCTTGGTGGCTGCTTACTGCATAATTTTGTGCCATTCTTTCAAACTAAAAATTCAACCATGAAAAAAGGATTCTTATTTCTGATTACCAGTTTGCTTGCCGTAGCAAATTTGTACGCACAGCATGGAAAAGAAAATTTTTCGAACTGCGCTGCCGCATTTCTAAACAAAACGATGGTGGTGGACGAATATTCTACGACCGGAAAATGTGTGGTAGTAGCAAGCTTTACAGGCGAGCTTACCATACGTTCCGCCGAAATGATGGATGACGAAACGGTGAAAGCGGGTGATAAAATCCCTTTCAAAATCGCCATTCGAGATGGAGGTAGTAAAACACTGCTCTCTTTTTCAGACCAAACGTATCGGGAAATTGACATTCAAAAAGTGCTGGCGCAATGCAAAAAAGGCGACCATATCGTACTGCTGACGCTGGAGAGAGAGTGGGCATTGCCGCATTCAGAAATACTGGTAAGTGAATCTCAGTAGGAGTGACACGCGGTGAGATTCCTTTATTCTTCCTGTAGGAACTAGAAATTTTCCACTTGGAAGCGGTTTTATGTTAATTACATGTTAGAATAGATTAACGTTAACTACTTTTTGTAAATCGGATACGGAACAAAAGTTTGTGTTTCTACGTTTTATAGACAGAAAAAACACTGCAAATAATTTTTTTGCGAAATAATTTGTGGTTAAGTGGGAAAATACTGTATCTTGGAGCCAGATTTAAGAATTTGTTAACAAGTGTCATCAAATTTCGCAAATTTACTTAATTTTGACGCGAAATACTGTTGGACAAATCTTGTTTGATGGTTTTGACAGATACCTTTTTGGTTCAATGATTGTATCCCTTCGGGGAAAACTAAATGGTAATACGCTTTAAAAGAGCGAAATAAGTTTTTTAATCCTTCATAATAACAGTCGGGTGATTTCTTACAAGAGCGGAGCAACTTTTTGCTTGCGCTCTTTTTTATTTTGTAATCTCCAAACTTGTTTAGAGCTTTACCTTGTCATCTCCAAACTTGTTTGGAGTTTTTCGTATCAGAAAATTGATTGTTACTCGCCAAACAAGTTTGGCAATTACAAAAACAACTACGTGATTCAAGCATCCAACATCCACAAGTCCTATAATAACCTCCACGTTTTAAAAGGCGTTGATTTACAAATCAATAAAGGAGAAGTCGTGGCGATTGTCGGCAAATCCGGTGCCGGTAAAAGTACCTTGCTACACATCCTCGGTACGCTCGACCGAGCGGACAAAGGGGATTTGAGTATCAATAGCGAACGCGTTTCCAAACTGAACACCCGTCGCCTCGCTGATTTTCGCAATCGCAATATTGGCTTCATCTTTCAATTTCACCACTTGCTGCCAGAGTTTACCGCCTTAGAAAATGTTTGCATTCCTGCCTACATCAGTCGCCAAGCCGAAACGCCTACGCAAAAGCGCGCCAAAGAATTGTTGGCATATTTGGGATTGTCTGAACGGTTGACGCACAAGCCCGGACAGCTTTCTGGTGGCGAGCAGCAGCGCGTAGCCGTCGCCCGTGCACTCATCAATCAGCCTGCTGTCGTCTTTGCCGATGAGCCTTCCGGCAATTTGGATTCCGCTTCCTCGCAAGAATTGCACCAACTCATTTTTCAACTCCGTAACGATTTTCAACAAACTTTCATCATCGTAACCCACAATGAAGAACTGGCTCGCATGAGTGATAGAAGATTGGAAATGATGGACGGGAGATTGGTTTAGGGTTTTTTACTTCTTTTAGTGTTTTGAAAAACAGTTCTTCCATTGGCAAATCTGCAATTCAATTTACAAAAAAAGACCCAGAAGGGAGGTTTGGAATATAAAATTTTGTTTAACTTGACCCCTGCAAAAATCGTGAACTGATGAAATTAGGAATTCCAAAGGAACGGGACGACCGTAGGGTCGCGCTCGTGCCTGCTACGTTATCGAAACTCAAAGAACTTGGTGTAGAAATATTGGTAGAAAAAGGTGCAGGCAGTATCTTTTCAGATGCAGATTATGAAGCCAACGCACAAATTGTCTCCCGCCAAGCATTACTCTCCCAATCCGATATTATCTTGTCTATCAATCCTTTAACTGACGAAGAGTACGAGGCACTTCAAGAAGATACCGTCGTTATTTCCATGTTTCAACCGTATGTGGACGCTGCCATTACCGATAAACTGCGCGACTGGAAACTGCGCGCATTCAGCCTCGATATGATTCCACGCACCACCTTGGCGCAGTCTATGGATGTGTTGTCTTCGATGGCTTCGATTGCCGGTTATCGAGCGGTGTTGGAGGCGGCGACTTATTTACCGCGTTATTTTCCGATGCTCATCACTGCGGCAGGCAGCATTCCACCCGCAAAAGTTTTGGTACTGGGCGCAGGAGTGGCTGGTTTACAAGCAATTGCAACTGCAAAACGGCTGGGTGCAATGGTAGAAGCATTTGACACGCGCACGGCTGCGAAGGAAGAAGTGGAGAGTTTGGGCGCAAAATTTGTAGAAGTACCCGGCGCAAAAGATGACCGAGGAGCTGGTGGTTACGCGGTCGAACAATCCGAAGATTTCCTGAAACTGCAGCGCGAAGAAGTGCAAATTCGAGCAGCCAAAGCAGATGTGGTCATCACGACGGCACAAGTCCGAGGTCGAAAAGCACCTATTTTATTGCCAACAGCAACGGTTGAAAAAATGAAACGCGGCTCGGTCGTAGTAGATTTAGCGGCTTCTACGGGTGGCAATTGCGAATTGACCCAAGACAATAAAATCATTTATCATAACGGTGTAACCATTATTGGAAATTCTAATTTGGCGGCGCTTGTGCCACAAGATGCCAGCGTTTTATTTAGTAATAATGCCTTGAATTTTTTAAAATTATTAATCAAAAAGGGCGAATTAAATCTGGATTTTGATAATATCATTATTCGAGAAAGCTGCCTGACCGAAGTGGCGGAAGCCGTTGTGGGTTGATATTCAAAACCTATAAGGTTTCTTGCCCTTCTAACAGGATAGAACACGGATTTGAACAGGTGCGACGGATTTGGACGGATTTTTCTCCCTTTATTAGTGCACTCGTTCAATATCAAATATTTGATGTTACAAAGTATCAATACAGTGTAAAAAATATTTATATATATATTGCATGATAAAAAAGAACACTAAGCGCAAAAAAAATCCGCGGAAATCCGTGTCGTCCGCGTTCCAATTAATGCGGTACGAGATGATAGAAAGGCAAGAAGCTGTACATAAAAAAATTGTTACAATATAATGAAGCACTAACCAAATAAAATAAAAAATGGATGTTTTCCTGAATTTTCTACATGAAAATCTGCTACTCATTTACCTTCTGATTTTCAGTATTCTACTCGGTATTGAAGTTATTTCAAAAGTACCAACCGTATTACATACACCTTTAATGTCCGGCGCAAATGCCATTCACGGCGTGGTCATCGTCGGCGCGATTATCGTTGTTTTAAATGCTGACCCAAAAGATGTTTTGACCTTGTCATTAGGGTTTGTAGCCGTCGTCATGGGTACACTCAATGTGGTTGGCGGTTTTGCCGTTACCGACCGAATGCTGGAAATGTTTAAAAAGAAATCGAAATAATCAGTAAGCACTATGCAGTTAGCAGTCAGCAGTTTGCGCTCACAGCATACTGCCTACTGTTAACTGCCAACTTTACAAAAATGAATCCTTCCCATCTGCTTGATGTCCTTTATTTAATCGCCTCCGTCACCTTTGTCATTGGTTTAAAATTATTAAGTCACCCTGAAAGCGCACGCCGAGGCAATCGCATTGCGGCAGTAGGTATGGCATTGGCAATTGTCGGCACGCTTTTCCTGCATCCATCCGAAGGAGAAAAAGCCGCCGAAGGGACGAATATAAAATTAATGATAGTGGGCATTGCAATCGGTATTGGCACGATTATCGGTTTGTTAGCCGCATATCGAGTGAAGATGACGGCGATGCCGCAAATGGTTTCTATTTTTAATGGCTTGGGTGGTGGATGCGCCGCCTTATTGGCTATAGCCGAATTAAAAGTGCAATATGCCGCCGCTACGCCGCTTCCTTCTGGTTTGCTGTTGGTATTATTTACGCTGTTTTTTGGAGCGGTTTCCTTTAGTGGTTCGATGCTGGCATTCGCCAAATTGGAAGAATTAGTCAAAGACAAAACCTTGATTTTGCCGCGTCATAATGTGGTGAATTTAGTTTTTATTGTCGCACTTGTGGCCCTGATGGGCTATATGACTTGGGGCGTGGCAGCTTCGCAAGGATTTAATTTGGGCATTTTATTACTCGTTGTAGCTTTAATATATGGCGTTTCGTTTGTCGCGCCCATTGGTGGCGCGGATATGCCGGTGGTGATTTCGGTACTCAATTCGTTTACTGGACTGACGGCAGCAGCAGCGGGGCTTATTTATGATAATTTGGTGATGATGGTGGGCGGAATTCTTGTGGGTGCATCAGGTTCTATTCTAACCGTTTTGATGTGTAAAGCGATGAATCGCTCGTTATTAAATGTTTTGATTGGAAGTTTTGGTGGCAGTGGCACTTCTTCTAAACAGGCTGAAGGCGAACAAGTTATAAAAGAAGTCACCTTAAATGACGCGGCTGTGCAACTCTATTATTCTCAATCCGTTGTGGTCGTGCCCGGTTATGGTTTGGCAGTGGCACAGGCGCAGAAAGTGTGTAAAGAATTGGACGAATTGCTTTCGGCAAATGGGGTAGAGGTCAAATACGCCATTCATCCAGTGGCAGGTCGAATGCCTGGTCACATGAACGTGCTGTTGGCGGAAGCGGATGTACCTTATCCAAAATTACTTGATTTAGAAGATGCAAATGCCGTATTACAACACGCAGATATTGCAATTATAGTCGGTGCGAATGACGTGGTGAATCCCGCCGCGGAAGATGACCCCGGAAGCCCCATTTATGGAATGCCCGTGTTAAAAGTGTGGGATGCTAAACACACGATTGTACTCAAACGCAGTATGCGCTCGGGTTATGCTGGTATCGAAAATCCACTTTTCTTTCACAAAAAAACCACGATGTTATTTGGCGATGCAAAAGATTCGCTTCAAAAATTAGTAGCCGAAGTAAAAACGTTGTGAAATGGGATTGGTGAAATGGGATTGGTGAAATGGGAGTAGTGATTGGGGAAAGGTGATTGGAGAAACGTAAAGTGCAGTAAATAAGGGGTCGTCTCACCGTTCACAAATCACTACTCCCGTTTTAAATCTCCTTTTTTTAATATTTCGTCTGAAAAACTGGAATGCCACCAAAGTTGTTCCTATTTTAGTGAAAGTTTAAAAACCAAATAATATGACCATTACCATTATTATAGCCTTTATGGCTTTGTTTACAATACTTTCCGGCATTTTTACGGTGCGCCAACAAACGGCGGTCGTAATTGAGCGTTTCGGAAAATTTCTGGGCGTTCGCACCTCCGGTTTACAATTTAAAGTTCCTTATATTGACCGGGCAGTGGGTAAAATAAGCCTGAAAATTCAGCAATTAGACGTGTTGGTAGAAACCAAAACCAAGGACAATGTTTTCGTGAAATTGAAAGTTTCCGTTCAATTTAAAATATTAGAAGATTCTATCTATGATGCGTTTTATAGATTGAATAATCCAACAGAGCAAATTACGGCTTACGTATTCGATACGGTGCGTGCCGAAGTGCCGAAGATGAAACTCGATGATGTATTTGAACGCAAAGACGACATCGCAGTAGCTATTCGCCGCGAATTAGAAGAGGCAATGAACGAATATGGATACGGAATCGTAAAGGCTTTGGTGACGGACATTGACCCCGACCACGCCGTGAAAAACTCTATGAACCGCATTAATGCTGCCGAGCGTGAAAAAATTGCAGCGGAATATGAAGGGGAATCTGAACGAATTCGCATCGTAGCCAGAGCCAGAGCCGAGGCTGAAAGCAAGCGCTTGCAAGGACAAGGTATCGCCGACCAGCGCCGCGAAATCGCAAAAGGTTTGGAAGAATCGGTTGAAGTTTTGAATCGAGTAGGCATCAATTCGCAGGAAGCGTCTGCCCTCATCGTGGTCACCCAGCATTACGATACCTTACAACAAATGAGTCAGCACACCAATAGTAATCTGATTTTGTTACCCAATGCGCCAACCGCCGCCACCGATATGTTGACACAGATGGTCACGTCTTTCTCCGCTACCAAGCAATTGAGCGAAAGCAACCAGCAAAAGAACGCCTTGGAATTAAAAGCCGCAGAAAAAGTCCGACTGGAAAAAGGACAATAACGTAATAACCAAACTTGTTTGGTTAAAATAACAATCGTCGAATAACCGACAAAAATGAACGCCGAAGTTGGTAATCCCGATTTTGGCGTTTACTTTTGCACTGCCTTCTGAAAATAACATCCTATTTAAATAAGTCTTATTCTTAATACCTGCGTACTTCGCTTCGTATTGCTACTCTTATAAGTCCAACTATCCTACGTTATCCCAATATTAATTTTAAAACGCGTACAAAATGGGTCGTGGTAAAACTGTTACCTTCGCGGCTTTGCGAGCAATTGTCTGAACTGTGATTTATTTGATTTTTGTGATTGGCCTGATTTTACAAGTATGCTCTGCGCTATTTGCGTCTCTGTGGTTCAAAAAAATGCTATAAGGAAATGTAAAAGCGACTAAGTGTCGAGCGAAAAAATATCATAATATCAAATAATGAACAAGCAATAAGCGAAAAAAATATCATAATATCACAATCTGCCAAGGGCGAAAAAAAATATCATAATATCCTAATAACCTTACAAACCTTATGCTGAAAAACTACCTTTTTTTATTGTTCTTTTTTACTCTTTCCATGCCTTCCATTTTCTCGGCTACATTGAGGGGAACCGTGCAAGACGGGGAAACAAAACTTCCCATCGAAGGCGTTTTCGTCGGCTTGGAAGGGACAGGCATTGTCGCAACTACCGACGCGCAGGGCAATTTTTTCTTATATGATGTGCCAAGCGGTAGATATGTCGTAGAAATCGTACTAGCAAATTATGTACCCGTTTCCTTGAATGTAAAAGTATCAAGTAGCGAAGTGGATTTGGGCATTGTGCAACTCTTGGCGCAGCCCGAAAATACGACGATACTCAAAGAAGATTTCATTCCTACCATTTCCCTGTCGGATGATGACCTCGACCAATTAAGCACCAATCAGAATATTTCTGGCTTGCTCACGGCTTCGCGGGATGTGTTTGTGTCGGCGGCGGCGTTCACATTTGGTCCGGCGCGTTTTCGCATTCGCGGTTTGGATTCCGAAAATACCATCACTTATTTGAATGGCGTACCGATGAATAAGCTCGAAAACGGGCGGGTTTTTTGGAATGCCTGGGGCGGTTTGAACGAAGTGACGCGCCTGCGCGATGCGGATATTGGTTTGGGCGTGCTGCCGTATGCGTTTGGTGGCGTGGGCGGTGCTACCACAATTGACACGCGGGCTTCTTCTTTTCGCAAGCAAAGTAGCATTTCGTATGCCAATTCTAACCGCGCTTTTCGTCATCGGGTAATGGGTACGTATTCGAGTGGTTTGCTCAATAATGGTTGGGCATTTGTAGCTTCCGGCTCCCGGCGCTGGGCGGAAGAAGGCTACATTGACGGTACGTTTTACGATGCCTGGGCATATTTTTTGTCGGTTGATAAAAAATTAGGCAAAAATCACACCTTAAATTTGACTGCATTTGATGCGCCGTTGCGTCGCGGTCGCTCGACCTCCAGCACTCAGGAAGTGTACGATTTGGCGGGTACCAATTTCTACAATCCGCTCTGGGGTTATCAAAATGGAGAAAAACGCAATTCCAGCGTGGCGTACACCAATCAGCCGATGATCATCCTGCGGCACGATTTTAAAATTAAAAACAATGCTTCGCTCACCACGGCATTATCCTATCAGTTTGGAATAGACGGCACGACGGGTTTAGATTGGTTTGATGCTTACGACCCGCGTCCTGATTATTATCGCAAGTTGCCCAGCTACTTAGGCAGTATTGGCGATCCAAACGAAGGTAGTCAATCCATTGCTGACCGTCGCGCTGCCGAGCTTCGTGCCGATGAAAGCAAGCGCCAAATCAACTGGGGAGAATTATATGATGTCAATCGCAATAGTTTGTTGAGTGAAAAATATAATTACTTGTTGGGGGCAAAACCGCCGGAAGGAAAGTGGTCGCAATACATCATCGAAGACCGCCGCTCGGACACGCGCGACGTGAATCTGGCGACCAATTATCAAAATGTGGTGAATGACCAATTCACGTTATACGCAGGCGCAACGTATCAAGTGCAGCAAATTCAGAATTTTAAAGTGATTGACGACTTGCTCGGTGGCGATTTTTATTTGAATGTAGACCGTTTCGCCGTGCGCGATTCCGTTGCTAATTATAACTCCCAGCAAAATGATTTAAATAATCCGAGCCAAGTATTAAAAGAAGGCGATAAGTGGGGTTATAATTATAATATCAATGTGCATAAATGGGATACTTGGGCACAAGGTGTAATTACTTTACAAAAATTTGATATTCATTTGGCTGGTAATGTTTCAGGTACGAGCTTTTGGCGTACTGGCAATTATAGAAATGGCAGATTTCCAGATAATTCCTTCGGCGATTCTGAGGTGAAAAGTTTTACCAATTATGGCGCGAAAGCCGGTATCACTTACAAATTAGACGGCAGAAATTATTTCTTTGCAAATGCCGCGTACCTCACGCGCGCGCCTTACGTGGAGAACGCGTATGTGTCTCCACGCAGTCGTGACCAAGTTTTGCAAAACCTGACGGACGAAAAAGTGACCAGCGCAGAAGTCGGTTATTACTTACGTTCGCCGAATGTGAAAGGACGCTTAACGGCTTATTACGCGCAGTTTGAAGACCAAGTTCGCATTCTTCGCTTTTTTAATGACTTAGAACGGGCGTTTGGCAATTATGTAATGTCAGATTTGGATTCGCGTCATATCGGCTTAGAATTTGCGTTGGATGTAAAATTATTTGCAGGTTTAAATCTCACAGGCGTTGCAGCGGTCGGACAATATTTGTACAATTCTCGCGCCGTCGGCAATGTGTATCAGGATAACGCGACAGAATTAGGCGCAGACGTAGAAAATTTCACCATTTACAACGAAAACTTCCGCGTGGCGGGTTTGCCGCAGCAGGCGTACACCATTGGTTTGAATTACCGCTCTCCCAAATTTTGGTTTTTGAATGTCAATTTCAATTATTTCGACGACATCTATATGGATTTTAATCCCGTGCGCCGTACCGCTGATGCCGTTTTTGGTTTGGATGAGAATCCTGACCAATTCCGCGCCCTCGTTGACCAAGAGAAAGTGGATGCCCAGTTTACAATGGATGTATTTGGTGGCAAATCGTTCAAGTTTGGAAAATATTTTATCTTCCTGAATTTGGGCGTAAGTAATGTATTGGACAACAAAGAATTCATCACTGGCGGTTTCGAGCAATTGCGTTTCGATGTGCGCGAGCGCGACCCGCAGGCGTACCCGACTCGTTATTTCTATAATTATGGTTTGAATTATTTTACTAATGTGAGTTTTAGATTTTAATAAAAATGTTTCCCGCAGATTACGCAGATTTCTCAGAAATTGTTCAATATAATCTGCGTGATCCGCGAAATCTGCGGGAGACAAATTCTTGATAATTCTATTAAAAAAATATCATAATGAATCGTTTATTGCAAATTTTATTCATCTTTCTTATTAGTATTACATTTACCGCTTGTGTAGACCAAGAATTTGACGAGCCACCCATTGACGGCGAAGACCCCGGCATCACGCCTAACGCGACCATCGCTGATATAAAAGCCCTCTACAAAGTCGGTCAATTCGTACCCATCACACAAGATTTGACCATCAGTGGAGTTGTGATAGGCGACGACCGCTCCGGCAATTATTTCCGCTCTTTCATCTTGCAAGATTCGTCGGCAGGTATCGAAGTGCGTATCAATCAAACCAGTGCTTATAATTTCTATCCCATTGGTCGTCAATTGTTTATAAAATGTAAAGGCTTAGTCCTTGGCGATTATAATGGCGTGGCGCAACTCGGCGGCTACACCTACCTCGAAGATGGCGCAACCAATTTGGGTGACATCGTCGCTTTAAATGAATTCATTATCAAAGGCAAAAGGGTGGGGGTTCCTGCACCCAAAGTAAAGAAAATCAATGAATTAACAATAGCTGATGTTCATACTTTAATCAAATTAGAAAATGTAGAATTCTCCGGTCAGGACATCGGTTTGACGTATGCGGATGTCATCGGTCGCGCTTCTTTGAATCGTACCATAACAGATTGTAACGGCGGAAAAATTCTCTTGCGTTCCAGCGGTTACGCTACATTTGCAGGTGAAAAAATCCCGGATGGCAATGGTACAATTACCGCCATTTATAGCGTTTTTGGAAGAGATAAGCAATTGTTTATCAGAGAGTTAACAGATGTTGTTTTGAATAATCCACGTTGCACAAGTGGCGGCGGTGGCAGCACTGGGACGGAAGAAGTGATTACATTACAAGAAGTTCGCAATCAATTCAAGGCAGGTACTAAAACGGGTCCGCCAAACAAGAAAATCAGTGGTGTCGTCATTTCCGACCGGGCGAGCGGCAACTGGGATACACGTAATCTCGTGATTCAGGATGCGAAGGGCGGTATCGCCGTGCGTTTTGCTAACAATCATAATTTTAACCTCGGCGATGCAGTGGACATTGTAATTAGCGGACAAGAATTATCAGAATTTAGCGGCTTGTTACAAATCAATAGTGTAGACAATGCCTTGGCGACCAAAACCGGCGCGGGCACACTTCCCACGCCACGCGAAGCAACGATTGCAGCTATTAAAACCAACTTGGAAAACTGGGAATCTACCCTCATTAAAATCAAAGGCGCAACCTTGAGCGGCGGCAGCACATACGGTGGCACTGGCGCTCGTAAAGTGACCGATGCAAGCGGCAATATGGACCTTTTCACCCGCACGCAGGCAACGTTTGCCACGCAGCCCCTGCCAAGTGGTACGGTAGATGTGGTCGCAATCCTATCTCAATTTACAAACGGGCAACTACTGATTCGTGGTACAAATGATGTGACGGGCGGCACAACTGGCGGCGGTGGCGGCGACACAACTGGCACCGGAAATCCTAACAATATCCTCGATGAAACATTCAATGGCGTTGCGAATAATCAGGACATCGCGCTTGCAGGCTGGAAAAATATAATGGTGAAAGGCACTCGACTCTGGCGCGGCGGTCTTTTTCAAGGCAATGGCTATGCACAAGCGACTGCTTTTCAAGATGTTAGTGCAGAGATGGAATCATGGCTCATCACACCGCAAATTGACTTGAGCGAAGCGAAAATTTTAAGTTTTGAAAGTGCGCAAGCCTTTTTTAAACACAATGGATTGACCGTTTTAATCTCCACCAATTTTGATGGTGCGAATGTAGCCACCGCTACTTGGACTCCGCTGGCAGCAAAACTCGCCAGCTCCAACGATGCCAATTACGCGAACGTTCCTTCCGGCGATGTTGACCTCTCGGCTTACACAGGCAAGGCTTACATCGGTTTTAAATATGTAGGCGACAAAACAACGAACACGACTACGTTTCGGATTGATAATGTGAAGGTTAGAAAAAAGTGACCTTGATTTGTAGGATTTAAGGATTAGCTTGACTCTTAACACAAAACAAAACTTGCCGACTTTTCTGATAGAGAGAGGTCGGCATTTTTATTTAAATTCGGATAGGCTCAATTATGAAAAAAAACCGACCGTTCGGTTTGTAAATTTCAAAAAAGGATGTATCTTTGTAACAGCTAATTAAACCAACATGACCAAAGAGACGCTGCCAAAAGCAGAACGAACCAAACAATACATCGCAGAACAAGCCGCTGCTTTATTCAATCAATTGGGCTACGCTGGCACTTCGATGGAAGATATCATGCTCGCTACCGGCTTATCGAAAGGCGGTTTGTACAGCCATTTCAAAGGCAAAGAGGAAATCGCATTAGCGGCGTTTGACGCGGCAGTGCGGCGTGTGACGCAGCAAGTACGCGAGCGGACGCAATCGGTGAAACATCCTTTGGATAAGCTACGTGCGTCGGTAGAATTTTATAGGGAAAGCATTTTTACACCGCCGGTGGAGGGTGGTTGTCCCATTCAAAACACGGCGATAGAAGTGGATGATAGCAATCCGGTGCTACGCGAGCGCGTGCAGGCGGCGATGGACTTCTGGAAAAATGGCATCATTTACATTTTGCAAAAGGGAATTGAACAAGGCGTGGTAAAACCCGACACGAACAAAATGTCTTTTGCGATTCGATTTTTGGGGACGTTGGAAGGCGCGATTTTATTGGCAAGATTGTATAAAGACGTGCAATATTTTGACCGACTGGCAGAGCAACTGATGGAAATGATAGGGGACTTGGAGATGGAGAGACCAAGAGACTAAGTGACAGAAAGAAATGAAAGAATGAATAATCAATAATGAATGAGGGGAGAATGACAAGCGTCAAGAGAAACTTTGCGCCTTTGCGCCTTTGCGTGAAAAATAACTTTAAATCATAAATATGGAAACGCTTACTATCCATCAGAAAAAAGTAGAATATTTAAAAACGAATCACATTGATAAAATAGCGGACGTACCTGTTCCTTACCCGCCCATTATCAGACTGATTCAATTGGGATTCAATACATTAGGGCGTTTATTTCCAACGAAAGCTGCGAAAATTGCTTTTGAATTATTCTCCACGCCGCGTATGCGCGCCAAGCATAAAACGTCTGACCCAATTTTAGAAAGTGCGCGAATGTTTGAGTTTTTGTATGGCAAGCAAATCCTGAAAGGTTACGAATGGGGGAGTGGAGCGCAGACCATTTTGCTGGTGCATGGCTGGGAATCACGCGGCACGGCGATGCGCACCTTTGTACCGACCTTAGTGAACATGGGCTATCGGGTGATGGCTTTTGACGGACCGGCGCACGGCAACTCAGATGGGAAGACGACGAATTTGATTCATTTTGCGGGTGCGGTACGCGCAGCGATTCGGCAGGCGGGTAAAGTGCATGGCATTATTGCGCACTCGTTTGGCGGGGCTTCCAGCGTGTTTGCGTTGGCGCATTTGGAGCCTGTTATTGGAGTTGAGAAATTGGTTTTGATTGCCGTGCCAGATAGTATTCATAAAGTATTGGATGGGGTGGCGCAAACATTTAAATTACCTAATTCCATCAAAAAAATATTTTTTAAACAAGTCGAAAATCGCTTGAAAAAACCGATAAAAGAAGTGGATGTAAGCCTATCGTATAATAAATTGCCGGTCAAAGAATCGCTTTTGGTGTATGATTTGCAAGATGCGGTTGTGCCATTTAGTGCCGGAGAAAATATTTATAAACATTGGGACAACACGACGATGCTCGTAGCGGAAGGATATGGACATTATCGGATGATGAAAAACCCGGATTTGATTGAGCGGGTGGCTGGGTTTATAAATGGTTAGATTGTTAGATTGTTAGATGGTTATAGGGTTAAAATTGTTATACTGCTGAATGGTTAATGGTGGATAAAAAGCACCGGACACAGTCCAGCACCAACTTAATAGTATACAAAACTTTATCTATTTTCAAAATAACTTTCTGCATTTTGCTAATTGGCGACACATCATTTTTATTAACATAAAGTTTACGTACTAATACTTGCTTTTCTAAAGTGATACCTTTATTTTTGTAAGAACGCGAAATAAATAAGATGCTTCGATTTTTTATCTACCCTTCTCATAGTAAGCGTAATTAACTTTTTGCTATCAAACACTTTTCAAACAACACACAAGAACAGGATGGACATCTATAATAGCTGCACTGGTACCGGCAGCGCGTTACGCCTATTTTTTTAAATTCTTTAAACCGATTTATATCATGCAAAAATTGAAATCCTTCAATTTTTGGAGAAAGACGTATGGAAATACCAAAAGTTTTTTTTCCATTTTCTTTCTCTGCTTCGCTATCCTTTCCTATGGACAGGTACGAACTACCGGTTTACAAGACAGCCGTTTGGAAGATTTGATTCCTAACCACAGCACAAAATCTGTAACGAACGTGATAGTAATGCCAAGAGTAGACATTAGGAAAGTACTTAGACAAGATTCACTCGAAGGTAGAATACCGCCCAGATATGGAGTAAAGATATCTACTGCTATCACCAAAAACGATGGTGAAATAGACGATAAGGGTCACTTAGTCATTTGGAAAACCAGTGTACGCTCTGCTAATGCAACTTCCCTTAATTTTCATATAAGTAATCTTTCTTTGCCAGAAGGAAGCGAACTGTATATCTACAACAAGGCAGGTACGATGGTTTCTGGTCCGGTTACGAATATTCATGTGTACGAGGGGCAATATGCAACCGATGCTATAAATGGGGAAGAAGTTATCTTAGAGGTCATTCTGCCAAAAGAAACTTTTGAAAATTTTAGCATCTCAATACAGAATGTAATTCATGGATTTAAAAATTTTGGTATCATCACACCCAGAGCATACGATGATTCTGGAACGTGTAATATTGATGTTAAATGTGCATCGGGCGTAGAAAACCAACGCGATGCAGTCGCTCTAATATTTAATGCTAATGGAGAACATTGCTCGGGTGCCCTTATTAATAATGGTTGTGAAGACATACGCTCCTTTTTTTTAACAGCTAATCATTGTTTAGATGGAAATCAAGCAAATTGGGTATTTCGTTTTAATTATGATAGTCCAAATCCTGCATTTCCAAATTGTAGAGCTGATGAACCAACAACGTGGCTTACCTATTCTGGTTCTACTTTAAGAGCCTCAAATGCTACATCTGATTTTGCGTTATTAGAATTAACTGGTTCTATTATTGGACAGTCTACACTATCATTGGCAGGTTGGGACAGGTCATCAACAACGCCAGCATCTGGCACTGGTATCCACCATCCCTCTGGCGATGTCAAAAAAATTTCGGGTACTACTGGGACACCAACTATCACGAGCAGTACTGGAGGTACTGGTACAGATTACGTTAGAGTAATATGGGGGCTTGGAACGACAGAAGGAGGCTCATCCGGTTCCCCCTTATATGATGCTAATAAGAGAATTGTGGGACAGTTATTTGGTGGAACAGCAAGTTGTGCACTTACAACAGATCCTGATTATTATGGCAGATTTTTTAGCTCTTGGACAGGTGGTGGCACTAATACTACACGCTTAAGCAATTGGCTTGGAGGTAGTGCGGTCCCGACCACTACCAATACAATCCGATCCCCCTTTATTAGTGGTAGTGGAAGCGGTCCCGTGTGTAGTTCCCCAAGTCAAACATTTACATTAAACAATTCTATTTCAGGTAGAACTGTTACTTGGGCTGCTACGCCTGCTTCGCTTTTTGTAACTTCTTCTGGTACTGGTACAAGCGCGACGCTTCAAGCTACTTCGTTATCTGGCACAGGTACGTTGACTTTTACAATTAGTGCAGCTTCTGGTTGTAATCCTATTGTCATAGCCAAATCATTTTGGGTGGGACCACCTGTTTATAATTCAGGTATTACAGGCTCTAATTATTTATGCACTAACCAATCTGGGTCCGCATATTTAACTGTATTGTACAATCCCACGCCTCAAAATGCTTCTATTTCATGGACATATAGTGGTGCTTTGCAATTATTCTATGGTTCTGGGCAGTCGGCTACCTATAACGGAGCTAGTAGTCCAGGTAATGGAATAATTTATGCGAATATCTCAAACACATGTGGAACTACATCACCAAGTATGTTCTTTCAAGTGGTCTCTTGCTTTCGGGGAGATGATATTTCTATGAAGGTATCTCCCAATCCATCTGTAGATTTTGCGGATATAGAGATTAATCAAGAAACCATAGGAAGCGACGTGAAATTAGAGAACGGCGATTTAACGCTTTACGACAAGTTGGGAAAAGTTGTGTTGGTCACAAAATTTAACGGTAATCGTGAAAAGATTGATATAAGTAGGCTCGCTCCCGATATTTATTTTGTTGAAATAGTATTTGGGACGACCCGAATTCGAGAGAAAATATTGATAACTCGCTAATTTTTTCACTTGGTGGCATCTATTATCCAACTTTGGGTAATAGATGCCATTTTATTAATAATAATATTATGAAAATTATAACCATTGTCTTTTTCCTATATTTTATTCTTTTATTTCCTGATTCGTCTTTTTGCCAAAAGTTTTTAAATAATACTTTCCTAACAGGCGGATTTTCTTTTAGCAATCAAGATAGAAGACTCTTCAATTTTCCAGGTGCAGCAGGCGTTATTGAAAGGGAAGATAGTAAATTCGATTACGAGTATAATGTCTTTTTGCAAAAGAGAGTGCTTCAATTTAATAACTTTCAAACCAGCGCTGGAATTGGCTATTCGGAATTTAATTCTACTTTTTCAAGACCTTTTGCTCATGCAGCATTAAATGGAGTTTTTACAAAAGAGTTAAGAAAAATCAAAAAATACACTATTAATAAATTTATACTGCCAGTATCAAGTAGTTTTTTTTTGAATGAAAAACAAAGTATTTATTTAAATTTTAATATTTTACCAGCTATTGCTTTTAAAAAAAGTGCGAAAGACTTATCTTTTGAAAAAACAGAGACAAAATGGGAGTGGAAGTTTAATGCATTTGAATTATATCCTGGTATAGGAGTAAAGGTAATTTCTCGAATTTGGCTAACTGCTAATTATCGTTTATTTTACATTTATAAAATTGATGAGGTAATTTTTAATGATCTTCTTTTCAATGAAAAAGACCCTGAATTTTTACAGAAAGATTATGATACTTACAATCCATTTAAATTGTGGTTTACCGTTAGTTATGCATTGGGGGAGTAAAATAAAAAATATCATGAAAACTATAACCATTTTATTTTCTTTTTTCTTTTTATTTACATTTAACACGACCTTTGCTCAAAATTTTTGGAGCAACACTTCCTTAACGGCTGGATTTGCCTTTAGTAATCAAGACCGAAGGCTGTTTGAGTTTCCTAATCAGGAAGAAATTATTGCAGCAGAAGATAGTAAGCGCGACTATGAGTATAACCTTAGTTTACAAAAAAGCATCATTCAATCAAATTTGTTACAAATAGATGTCGGTATTGGCTATAATGAAAGCAAGTTTACTTTTTCCCGACCTTTTGATCATGGTGTATTTTACAAGGGACTTCCTACTAATGAATTAAGGTTCATTAAAAGACATACCATCAACAAATTGATACTACCAATCTCCAACAACTTTTATTTAACTAAGAAACAAAGCATCTTTTTAAGTCTTAATATTGTACCGGCTATCGCCTTTAGAAAAAGTGCAAAGGGTTTTTCTAAAAAAGAAATCAAATGGGATTTAGAGTTAAACAGTTTAGAGTTGTATCCTGGCTTGGGTGTAAAATTAAACAAACGGATGTGGGTAACCGCCCAGTATCGTTGGTTATATATTAATAAGCTCGATGAGGTGATTTTCAATTACCTCCTTTTTTATCAAAGAGACCCAGCGTTTTTAAGAAAAAAGTATGATGATTACAATCCTTTTAAGTTGTGGTTTACGGTGAGTTATGCGTTGGGGGAGTAAAATAAAATGAATTCTTCCTATTTAGAAATGTTTTCTCGCTCGCGCTTGAACTGCGTCTGTTGAGCGATGTTACAACTTTTTATAAAAATTTTGAATTTCCTCAAATATTTCCTTTCTTTGCGACGGTGCCTCATACATCGGCATATTAGCAATACTTGTCCCGTATAGCGGGATCAACTAATTAGCACATCACAATCTTTCTCCAAATTTGTCATTTTAACAGCGAAACCGTACGTGTTCGCAAGAAATCCTAAATTTTGACTATTTTTGGTCAGTTTATAAAAAGCGCACTTTTCACCACAGAAAAAACGGCTAATGAAATCTTTTTTTACCTTATTGAGTTTGTTACTCTTTGCTACGCTATCGTTCGCACAACCCAGTAATGACAATTGCGCTGGCGCGATTCCACTCGGCGCGATTCCCACTTGCCCCACGCAGGTCTACTCCAACATCGGCGCGACGACGTCTACCATCGGCACTGCCAATAGCCCTACTTGTTTTAATGGCGGCACGACGCAGCGCGATGTGTGGTTTACGTTTACGACGACTGCCGCTGTAACCAATAGCACGTTGGTGGTGCGAGGCGCTACGAATGGTCCGAATGCAAAAGGATTGTTGAACCCGCAAATCGCAGTATATCGGGGCAGTTGCACCAATAATGGCTTGTCGCAAATCGCCTGTGTGTCTGCAACCAATGGCACGAATCAGGTTACTTTAGATTTGCAAAATTTGACACCTAATATCACGTATTTTATTCGCATCAACGATTATTCGCCCACGGCTACGCCCAATGCAGGGGATTTTTCCGTTTGTTTGCGGCCGTTTGCACCTACTTTTAACATCGGAGACGTGCCGGGCGCGACGACCTGTTTTGGAAAATTATTTGATTCAGGCGGACCAGATGGGGATTATGGTATTTTTGAAAATGAGACTTTCACCATCTGTCCCACAGACCCACACGCTTGCATAGATATTGAATTGGTGAATTATGACGTTGAACCTACTTTGCTCGGCTTTTTTGGAGATGAATTGACGTTTTACGCGGGTGAGAATATCCAAGCACCCGTTATATCCAGAGTGTACGGACAAGACCTCGGCAGACCCTTTCACATTCAAGCTGCCAGCCGCTGTATCACCGTGAAGTTTGAATCGGATTTTTTAGGAAATTACGGCGGTTTTGAATTGAATTGGCAATGCTCGACCAGTCCATGCAACAATCGAAGTTTTAACAATCCGACCGAAATTCCATCCTTACCATTTGATGTAACAGGACTTACGACTTGCGAATCCGCTTCCACTTTTGCGGACTCTCCTTGCGGCGGCGATGAATTTTTAAATGGTCCAGAATATGTTTTTACCTATAATTCGCTGGGTGGAACTTGTATCAGTGTAGAATTAACAAACGAGTTAGCAGAAACGGGTATTGTTATTTTGGATGGCTTGCCGGGAGCGGCTACGACGAATTGCGTGGCGCGAAGTGCTACCGGTATGATTAACTCTGCCAATTTAGCAGTAGCCGGTACATATTATATTGTAGTAGCAAATGCCTCTGGCTGCGGTTCTTTTGATATTATGGTGAAAGAAACGACCTGCGCGATTTCGCCTGCTTTGGTCAGCGCGCTTTGTAATCCCTTGAATGGCTGCGTGCGATTAGACGGTTTGCCGACTATTTTTGATTTTGAAGATGGTTTTCAAGATATGCAAATCGAACGCAATATCAATAATGGTTGCTGGCTTGGCTATGGCGTGGAACCTAATTTTTACTGGTTTACCGTGCAGGCACAAGCCGATGGCAAGTTTGGTTTTATATTAGATAGTGCCAATCCGAATGTTCCTTCCGATTTAGATTTCAATGTCTGGGGTCCTTTCCGGCAGGATGAAGTGTGTGGCAGCCCGCAAAGTGTGATTCAATTTATTCGTACCCGTCAGCCGATTCGCAGTTCTTGGTCGCCCGCTTCTGGTCCCACGGGTCTGACTGACCGTCATCCGCGTACTGGAGCGCCTGTCACCGATTTGTATGATTGTGGCGATATGCCCGGCGCAGATGGCGATGATTATGTGAGTACTATTCGAGTAAAAAAAGATGAGGTTTACGTGGTGTTAATCAATGACTGGGAAAATTTGATTGGTGATGAAGGTGTGGGGATTAACTGGTCGCCTTCTGACCGTCCTGTTTTAGAACAAATTCCAGCAGAAGTCATAGCTGGCGATACCGCCGTGTGTAAAGGAAGTGCCGTACAAATTCAAATTGAATCACCGGTGAATACGATTCGATGGCTGAATGATACGACGACTTTATCTTGCAAAACTTGTCCCAATCCAATTGCAACGCCCACACAAACGACAACTTACCGAGCATTGGTAGATGCCGTTTGTTATAACGATACGATAGATGTAACAGTACAAGTATATGATGTAAATGCTGGAGCAAATGTAACTTCCTGTCAAGGCGAACAATTTGAAATTGTGGCGGGTGGTAATTTTACAACCGCGACTTATCAATGGACCGTGCCAACGGGTATTCAATTGAGTTGCACCAATTGTCCGAATCCAATCGTGACTACCGCCAATGCTGGTACTTTTGATGTAATTGTACAATTAGCGGCTCCTGCGTGTACGCTGCGAGACACGGTTCGCATTACGGTTTTAAATCAACCAGCTCCGGCTTATATCATTAGTAGTGACACCTCCATTTGTCAGGGAACTGCTATTGATATAGGTGGACCGGCTACGGCAGGGGTTGTCTATACTTGGACTTCCAATCCGGCTGGATTTATCTCTTCGGCTGCCAATCCGCGCGTCACGCCAACCCAAACGACCACTTATATATTCAACGCTCGAAACGCGCTGTGTCCGGTAGCCTCTGTGGATAGCGTGGTCGTAACGGTTTTTGAACCACCTGTTTTGAATGTTGCATCCGATACTGCCGTCTGTCAGGAGCAACCGATTCGTTTGGGAAATACGATTCCACAGGTTGGAGTTGATTATACTTGGTTTGGCGCTGATTTTATAGAAGACAAGGACAATCCGAATACACTGGCATTTCCTACCCAAAGCGGCTTATATATTTTAATCGCAAAAAGTGGCGAAGGTATCTGCGAATCAAGAGATACGGTGGATGTGCGCATCACACCCATTGATGTAGAAATAAAAGCGGAGGATACCGTGCGCATTTGTCGAGGCACACCGCTCACGCTGGAAGTGACGGCTACACCTGCCAACAGACCCGTTATCTGGACACCGAATGATGGTTCGTTGAGCGATACCATTGGTTATACCATTACTGCAAACCCGATAAAGACAACCACTTATATTGCAACAGTGACGGTGGATGCGTGTGTGCGCAAAGACACGGTCGTCGTAGTCGTGGATTCCCTTCCGGCGAATCTTTCTATTCAACCCGGCGATACTTCAATTTGTATGGGCAGTCAGGTCATTTTAGAATCTGAAATATTTGAACCCAAAGATTTTCCAAATATTAAATTTCTATGGGAACCCGCTCGTGGACAACTCACACCCGATTCGCTCTACAACATGGTGATACAAGGTGATACCACCACTCGTTTTTATCGCATCACGACCAGTGGCGTTTGTCTGGATACCGCTTTTGCGAATGTAACGGTGAAACCAATTCCAGTCGTAACAATTCTTCCTTCGGATACAACAATTTGTCCAGGGCAATCCATAAAACTTTCCACAACTGTAATGCCGAGTAATTTTGAAAAACCCATGTGGGAACCCGCGACTGGCTTGAGTTGCATGACGTGTTTGGACCCAACGGCTACCGTCACTGCCTCCACCACTTATACTTTTAAAGTAGAAATAGATGGGTGTCCGGGCAGTGGTTCGGCTCAAATCAATGTATTACCCAGTCCCATCATTCAATTAAATCCGCAAACAACGGTTTGTCTTGGCGATTCCATTCAATTAAATTTAAATGCGACACCCGGCGCAACTTATACTTGGACTTCCTCAGACGATCCGAATTTTAGAAGTACCAATCCCCGTTTAGTCGTTCGACCCACCCGCACCACCACTTATCGGGTACGCGCTCAGAATGGCGGTTGCGCAGCACCGGAGGGGCAAATAACAGTCACTGTCATAGAACCTCCGAATGTAACTATTACCGGTGATAGCACGATTTGTCAAGGTGAAACGCTTACGCTCACTGCAACCAGTACCGCACCTGCTGGTGTACAACAAAATTTCCGGTGGGAATACAATGGACGATCTAGCGCTGGACCAAATCTTATTGTACGTGATTTGACCCAGGACACACGCGTGCGATTGATTTATGTGTATGGTAATAATTGCGGTACCATTACTAAAAATGTAAATATTGATGTAGCAGAATCTGTTTTCATTACAGGCATTACAATACAACCGGACGCAGACAGCATTTATGTGGGTCAACAAGTAACGCTTAATGCTCAAACCATTCCTTCTAATCCAACTGGTGCTACCTACGTTTGGACTGCAAATGGACAACCTATTGGTGGAAACGCCCCTGTAGTTCAACATGAGCCAAGTGATAATCCAACTGAATATAAAGTGCGCATTACTTCTGCAAATGGCTGCGTATCAATAGATTCTATTACACTGAATTTGCAAGAATCTTTGTATAAAATACCTAATGCCTTTACACCCAACGGCGACGGTGTAAATGACTACTTTAATATTGCAAAAAGAGGAAATGTCACGGTGGTACAATTTCAAGTGTATAATCGCTGGGGACAACAGGTTTTTAATAATGACAACACTGGATTGGGATGGGATGGAAGACATAACGGCAAAGAAGCACCTTCCGATGTATACGTATATGTAATAGTAGTTACCTCAAATGGCATAGAAGAAGTGAAAAAAGGCGATGTAACCTTAATTCGTTAGTAAAATCGAGTAACTCGCTTGAAACAAAAAGCGATTAAAAATCGAGTAACTCGCTTAGAGCGGGTTACTCGATTTTAACCGCCTGCGGAAAAAAAACGCCACGCAAGCATCCTCCCATCTTCCCTTCCTATCCTCCGACTCAATTCTTAAACGCCTCATTCTTCCCCGCCAAATCCAAGAAAAACGCATATTCCATCGCCACTTCTTTCAATGCTTTGAAACGACCGGAAGCCCCGCCGTGACCCGCCTCCATATTCGTGTGCATCAGCAATGGATTTTTATCCGTGCGCATTTCACGCATTTTAGCGACCCATTTTGCTGGTTCAAAATATTGTACTTGCGAATCATGTAAGCCCGTCGTTATTAACATCGCCGGGTACGTTTTCGCTTCTACATTATCATAAGGGGAATAAGATTTCATATAATCATAGTATTCTTTATTTTTCGGATTGCCCCATTCATCAAATTCAAAAGTAGTGAGTGGAATCGTTTCATCCAGCATCGTCGTTATTACATCTACAAAAGGAACTGCAGCCACTACACCTTTGTACAAATCAGGTCGCATATTCACGACTGCGCCCATCAGCAAGCCACCGGCACTACCGCCCATCGCATACAAATTATCTTTATTCGTATATTTATTATTTATCAGCCATTCACTACAATCAATATAATCCATGAAGGTGTTTTTCTTTTTCAATAACTTGCCGTCTTCGTACCACTGCCGACCCATTTCCTGTCCTCCGCGAATGTGCGCAATGGCAAACGCAAAACCCCGATTGAGCAAACTCAGGCGCGACGAACTAAAACTCGGATCCATACTCGCTCCATACGAGCCGTAGGCGTAGAGTAGGAGGGGACTCTTGCCATCCTTATTGAATCCTTTTTTATAAACAATCGAAACCGGTACTTTTGCTCCGTCACGCGCGGTCACATATACCCGTTCCGTTTGGTAATCTTTTGCATCAAAACCGCCCAAAACCGCTTGCTGCTTGAGTTGTTTGAAATCTTTCGACTTCATATTATAATCAAATGTAGTGCTTGGCGTACTCATGGACTGATAATTCAAGCGCAATTGCTCGGTATCATATTCTGGATTCATAGACGTGCTGGCGACATACGCTTCTTCGGGAAAATCAATGTAATGCTCGGCGCTGCCATCCCACGGGCGAATGCGCAACTGCGTAATACCATTTTTACGTTCGGACAACACCAGATAATTTTTAAAAATATCCATCCCTTCCAGCAACACGTCACTGCGATGACCGATCACTTCTTTCCAATTTTCTTTCGTGGTTTTCGTTTCTGGCGTTTCCATCAGCCGGAAGTTCTTGGCATCCATGTTAGTTAGAATGTAAAACTTATCGCCATAATGGTCAATGCTGTATTCCAGATTACGCTCTCGGGGTTGGATGACGCGGAATTTGCCGTCCGGTTCATTGGCATTCAACACCCAATATTCGTTGGAAAGCGTCTGCGAAGAGCCAAATACGATGAATTCTTTCGACTTGGTTTTATAAACAAAAGAGTTAAACTGCTCGTCTTTTTCGTGAAAAATTTCCTTGTCTTGCGAAGCGGGCGTACCCAATTTGTGCTTCATAATTTTATACCCGCGCAGTGTCTTTATGTCTTTTAGCACATAAAAAATCGTTTTATTATCATTTGCCCAAGCAGCACTGTAGCCTTCTACCGTCAACACTTCGTCTGGCAGCATCTCACCCGTTTCCAGATTTTTAAATTTAATGGTGTAAATCCGACGGCTCAAGGTATCTTCATTATAGGCTAAAATTTTATTATCTGGACTGACCGACAAACCCGTTGCACTAAAATAATCATACGGTTTCGCCAATTCATTTACATTTAATAAAATTTCTTCTTTAGCATCCAAACTACCTTTTTTACGCGCATAAATTGGATACTCGCCGCCCTGCACATAGCGCGTGAGGTAGTAATAACCGTTGTCTTTGTAAGGCACGCTTTGGTCATCTTCCTTTATGCGACCCTTCATTTCTTCAAATAATTTCTCTTGAAAATCCTTTGTATGCGCTAGCATCTTATCTTTATACTCATTTTCCGCATTGAGATAAGCGATTACATCTGGGTTTTCGCGCTCATTGAGCCAATAGTAGTTGTCAATACGGGCATCGCCGTGCATACTCAATTCTTTTGGAATTTTTTTGACGGTCGGTTCTTGAAGATCTGTTTTTGCGTACATAGCACTGGCTTTTGAATCTTGCTGCTTTTCGTTGTTGCAGGCTGCAAAGAAAGCAATTGCACACAAGAATAGCAGGGTTGTGTCGGGAAATTTCCATTGAAACATTTTCATATTACTAATTTTAGGTGAAATATAGAATTGGTTGAGTGATTAAACTGCAAAATAATATTTTAGCTGATTAAAATAACGCCCGTTTTCGTTGCAAATTTATAGAATGCACAAAATTCTACCAAATGACCCAAATTATCCACAAAAAAGCGATTCAAATCATAGAAGCAGATTATACTCACGCTCCATTGCTGCGGGATATGGGCGAACAGACCTTTCGGGAAGCGTACGCGAACGATACGGATACGGCTAATATGGAATTGTACATCGCACAAAATTTTCAGTTAGAGCGCATTGAAGCCGATTTGCAAAATCCACAAACCAAATTTTTATTGGTAAAATATAATGAACAATGGGCAGGTTACGCGCTATTTCGGTGGGACCGTACGCATGAATTATTACAAAATACGAAATCTTTAATGCTGCATCGCATTTATATTTTACAATCGTTTTGGCGACATCATATCGGTACAGTTTTATTACAATATATTTTGGATTTTGCAAAAAGCGAAGGGTACGAATATGTGTGGCTCGTCGTTTGGGAAGAAAATCACCGAGCATTGCGTTTCTATGAAAAATGGGGTTTCGAGCATTTTGGTTACGAAAAATTTCAATATGGAGCCGATGTGACGGATGATTGGGTATTGCGGAAGAAACTTTAACTTTTCCGAAGTTGTTTAAGTGGTGAAAGGTTTGTAGAATAGGAGTTTTACGTGAACAGAAAAGGAAGTCACTGATATTCAATGACTTCCCTTTTTATCCAATGTGGGCATTTCCAAAATGTGCCACATTTATCCATTCTTACTAACTGCC
>CAZJXN010000015.1:0-8317 GCA_964549655.1 uncultured Saprospiraceae bacterium | reverse complement strand
AACTGCCTACTGCAAACTGCCTACTTATTTCTTATTCCCCCCGCCCTGACTGCCGCCTTGCTCCCTACGCTGTTGTTGCATGGGATTTTCACCTTGACTCTGGCCGCGTGCGCCACCGCGTCCTTTAAACAATTCAAAACGAGATGCTTCGGTTTGACGAGGGAAGTAATTATTTTCCGTGTCTACGTCGGTGGTTTCCAGATTGGGGTCGAGCAGCACCATTTTCACCGGCTTATCAAAGGCAAAGACTTTACTTATTTTTTGATTATTCAAACGCCAGATTTCTGCCGGAATGCGTTGAACTTCGCTTGTGCCATCTTCAAATTGGAATTCTAAAATTAACGGCATGACCAACCCTCCAATGTTAGAAAAATCTAATTGATAGAAATTCTTTTTACTTTCCAACAAAGCGCGTTCTTTCGGGTCGAGGGAAGCTAAGTATTTCTGATAATTGTCGCGGTCGGTAGCGGTTGCTTTATTTGGATCGTAAGTATTATAAAAATCTTGCAACGCTGGATTTGCTTCTATCGCTGTGGTCGGAATATCGCGTTTATTATTTTGAAAAGTAATGTCATTTTCTAAAGTTGCTTTCGCTTTTTCAGCCAACAAAGGCTTTTCTACATCTGGGTTTTTAGAATCCAAACGGAACGCGCTCACGCCATCTAATGAAATATCTACATTATCAGTGGTATAAAACCAACCATGCCAAAACCAGTCCAAATCCACGCCAGACGCGTCTTCCATCGTGCGGAAAAAATCGGATGGAGTCGGATGTTTGAACGCCCAACGTCTTGCATATTCGCGGAAAGCAAAGTCAAACAACTCGCGTCCCATGACCGTTTCTCGTAGAATATTCAAGGCAGTCGCCGGTTTGCCATACGCATTATTTCCAAATTGAATGACGGATTCCGAGTTGGTCATAATCGGATTTTGTACACTCTTGTCGGCTTTCATATACTCGACCATGTTGCGTGCCGGACCGCGTCGGGACGGATAATCGCGCTGCCATTCCTGCTCGCTCAAGTACTGTACAAAACTATTCAAACCCTCGTCCATCCACGTCCACTGCCGCTCATCGGAGTTGACAATCATCGGAAAAAAGTTGTGCCCCACTTCGTGAATAATCACCGAAATCATGCCATACTTCACGCGGTCAGGATACGTGCCGTCTTTATCTGGACGACCATTATTAAAACAAATCATCGGATATTCCATCCCATTCGCAGCCTCCACCGAAATCGCAACTGGATAAGGATAAGCAATAGAAACTTTGGAATACGTGCGAAGCGTGTGCGCAATTACCTCTGTAGAATACTGCCCCCACAGCGGATTTGCTTCTTTCGGATAATATGACATCGCCATCGTAGAAGCCAACGGACTGCCAGCAACTTTCACGCCCATCGCATCCCAAATATATTTGCGCGAGCTGCCAAATGCAAAGTCCCGAACGTCATCTGCTTTATAAATCCACGTTTTTTTAGTGGTTGCTTTCGTTTTTTCTTTCTCGGTGGCTTCTGCTTGCGTGACAATAACGACGGGCTTCGCAGCCGTTTTTGATTGTTCAAATCGCTTGATTTGCTCCGCCGTTAGTACGTCTTTTGGATTTTGTAAAACGCCTGTTGAAGCAATGATGTGGTCTGAAGGAACGGTAATGGCAACCGTATAATCCCCAAAAGGAAGTGTGAACTCGCCATTTCCTAAAAACTGCTTGTGTTGCCAGCCATTGTAATCGTCATACACTGCCATGCGTGGAAACCACTGCGTGATCGTATATAAATAATTACCATCTTCGGGAAAGAGTTCATAGCCGCCGCGACTGTTGGCAGTAGTTGGACTCAATCGGTCTGCAATATTATAATTCCAACCAATGGAAAAACTGATTTTGCCAGTTCGTGGCGCCAAGGGTTGCGGCAAATCCACGCGCATCATCGTTTTATTGATGGTATATTTCAATGCCTTTCCGCTCGCATCGCGCACGTATTGAATTTTAAAACTACCATCGAAAGAGCGGTCAATCAAGGCGTTGACTTGTCCGAGCGTCATGCGTTCACCCAACTCGTTGGTTTCCGTCGTTTTGACATCAGCCGTTGGACTTTCGATATTTTGATCTAATTGCAACCATAAATACGTCAATGGATTCGGCGAATTATTATGATACGTAATCGTTTCCTCCCCCGTGATGCGCTGGGTGGCATCATCCAATTCCACTTTAATGTTGTAATCGGCTTTTTGCTGCCAGTAATCGTGCCCCGGCACCCCGGAAGCCGTGCGAAAACTATTGGGTGTAGGCAATTCCATGCCCAACTGCCGAAATTTATTTTGATCGGTATTTTCCTGCGCAAGTGCTACATTGCTAAGCAATAGCAAACTTGCTGATAGATAAAGGAGTTGCTTCATTTTATTAGAATTTAAGACAATAGACTTTAGATTATAGACTTTAGACAAAACCTGCCAAGTTTTTTCTCCCGCAAAGACGCAAAGCTTTTTTGGCTCTATCTTCCCATCCTCCTATCTTCTTATCCTCCATTTCCATTCGCCTTGCGTTGTTGTTGCATCGGATTTTCTGCGGGCGTTTGTTTCGATTTAAACAATTCAAAACGATTCGGCATCGCGCGACGTGGGAAATAATTGTTTTCCAAATTGACATCTACCGTTTCAAACTGCGGGTCGAGTACCACTTGCTTCACCGGCTTGTCGAATGCGAATACTTTCGTGATTTTTTTATCATTCAAACGCCAGATTTCTGCTGGAATGTATTGCCTTTCTTTGGTGCCGTCTTCCAATTCAAACTCTAAAATCAATGGCATGACGAGCCCGCCAATATTGGAAAAATCAAGCTGATAAAAATTCTTTTTGCTTTCCAGCAATGCGCGTTCTTTCGGGTCGAGGGAAGCCAAATATTTCTGATAATTGTCACGGTCGGTAGCGGTCGCTTTATTCGGGTCGTAACTGTTGTAAAAATCTTGCAACGCTGGATTCGCCTCTATCGCCGTCGTTGGAATATCGCGTTTGTTATTTTGAAAGGTGATATCATTTTCTAATTTTTGTTTCGCTTGGTCTGCCAGCAAGGGTTTCTCTACATCTGGGTTTTTAGAATCTAACCGGAATGCGGTCACGTTATCCAACGAAATATCTACATTATCCGTTGTGTAAAACCAACCATGCCAAAACCAGTCCAAATCCACGCCCGACGCGTCTTCCATCGTGCGAAAAAAGTCGGAGGGAGTGGGGTGTTTGAATGCCCAACGTCTTGCATATTCTTTAAAAGCATAGTCAAAAAGTTCGCGTCCCATAATCGTTTCTCGCAAAACGGTGAGTGCCACAGTCGGCTTGGTGTACGCATTCGAGCCGAGGTCAACGACGGACTCGGAATTGGTCATAATCGCATTTTGCACGGTGCGGTCGGCTTTCATGTAATCCACCACATTGGCAGCTTTGTCGCCAGAGGGGAAATCGCGTTGCCACTCTTGTTCTGTGATAGTTTGTAAAAAAGAATTCAAACCCTCATCCATCCACGTCCACTGCCGCTCGTCGGAATTGACAATCATCGGGAAGAAATTGTGTCCCACTTCGTGAATCACCACCGTAAGCATACTGTATTTGGTTCTATCAGAATATGTACCGTCCTTATTCGGGCGACCCGGATTGAAACAAATCATCGGATATTCCATCCCATTGGCAGCTTCTACCGAAATGGCGACCGGATACGGATAAGAAAAAGTATACTTAGAATAAGTTTTTAATGTAAATGCGACTGCTTCCGTAGAATATTGCCCATATAATGGATTCGCCTCTTTTGGATAGTACGACATTGCCATAATCGGATTCGCCGTGCTGCCGTTTACGTTCACGCCCATTGCATCCCAAATTAACTTACGCGAGCTGCCAAACGCGAAGTCTCGCACATTATCCGCTTTATAAATCCATGTTTTTTTGGTAGTTGCTTTCGTTTTTTCTTTTTCGATGACTTCTTCCTGCGATACAATCACGACGGGCTTTGTAGCGGTTTTCGACTGTTCAAAAAGTTTGATTTGCGCTGCTGTCAGCACATCTTTTGGATTTTGTAAAACGCCCGTTGAAGCAATAATATGGTCGGAAGGAACAGTGATAGCAACGGTATAATTGCCAAACGGCAACGTGAACTCGCCTCTGCCTAAAAATTGCTTGTGCTGCCAGCCATTATAATCGTCATACACTGCCATACGTGGAAACCATTGGGTAATCGTATATAAATAATTGCCATCTTCTGGAAACAACTCAAAGCCGCCGCGCCCATTATTCGTCGTAGATTTCAGACGGTCGGCGATATTATAATTCCAACCCACGGAGAAAACGATTTTACCGGATTTAGGTGGTAATGGCTGTGGCAAATCCACGCGCATCATGGTCTGATTAATCGTATATCTCAACGCCTTCCCGCTTGCGTCGCGCACGTACTGAATTTTATAGCCCCCATCAAAAGAGTTGTCGGTCATCGCATTGATTTGGCTGAGGGTAGAGCGACTATTTAGTTTGCTTGTCCGAGTTTTAAAAGTATTAGACGCTGGACTTTCAATATTTTGATCCAATTGCAACCACAAATAAGTTAATGGATTCGGAGAATTATTAAAATAAGTAATAGTTTCTTCGCCCGTGATAATTTGTTTATCATCATCCAATTCTACTTTGATATTATAATCAGCGCGTTGCTGCCAATACTCGTGTCCCGGCGCACCGGATGCTGTGCGGAAATCATTAGGCGTAGGTAATTCCATACCTAACTGCCGGAATTTGCTTTGGTCTGTGTTTGACTGTGCAAATATTACATTACATAGTAATAATAAACCTGCTGATAAATAAAGGAGTCGCTTCATATTATGTAGACTTTAGACTTTAGACAATAGCTATTAGACAATTAACGAGCAAGATTTAAAAATCTATTGTCTAAAGTCTATTATCTGTTTCAAAATATCCATTTATCTTTCATCAAAATCAACGAAACGCCTGCAATCATACCGGAAATAATTAAAATCCAATCGCGGCGCGGCACTTTAAATCGCTGTGTCAATACAGAACTGATAAGCAAGGCGAATGTTACGATGACTAATTGCCCTACTTCCAAACCGAGGTTAAATGCTAACAAAGGCTTCCAAATCGTGACATCTCTGGGGAGTATACTTTTTAAAAAATTAGAAAAACCCAAACCGTGAATTAAGCCAAAAAAAGCTGCCAATGCGTATCGTTGTGTGATTTTTCGCTGCTGTGTAACTGTAGTAGAATCGTTTGGACGGATGGTAAAGTTACTAAAACAAGTGATTAAAATGGTAATCGGAATGAGGAATTCTATGAGGTCTGTGGATACATTAACAATTCGGAACGTAGCAAGCGCGAGCGTCAGGCTGTGTCCCAGTGTAAAAGCAGTGACGAGCCACGCCACTTGCTTCCATTCTTGCACGCTATAAATTACGCACAACGCCAGCACAAACAAGATATGGTCGTACCCATTCGGGTCGAGAATGTGTTCAATACCAAGTTGAAAATTAAACCAAAAATCAGGCAATGGTAATGTTTTGTTAAATAATAGCAATCAAAACGATTCTGCTGTAATTTTGTCCAAATGTAAGGAGTTTTTGGTGATTTGTGAAGTTAAACGCACTAAAGTTAGGTGGCAAATGTTACTTAATAGAACACGGATTTGCACGGGTGCGACAGATTTATACGGATTTTTTTATGCCTTGCCAATAGCAAATCCGTGTACAAGTGGATGCTCTGTCGCAGACAGAAAAACAGATGCCTCCGCCAGCCCATCGTATAGACAGAAAAATCCGTGCGAACCCGTTGCACCCGTGCAAATCTGTGTTCTATTAAGTGGTGCGGGTTTATAAAACTTTTATTCTACTATTTAATATTCTTATTAAAATATTCAAATTCAATGTTTAAAATCTATCGTCTAAAGTCTAAAGTCTACTGTCTAACATCTATCATCTTTCTATTTATCTTTTTTCATCCGATTCATATTGCCATTACAGAAGTGAATTATTCGGAGAAAGAACAGTCGTTACAAATTATGCACAAGATTTTTTTGGATGATTTGGAAGACCACATTCAACAAACAGAAAAACAGGATGGAAAAGAAGTGGACTTGCGCCTGAATACGCCCAAAGAGCGCGCCGATGTGGACACTTATTTGCAAAAATATGTGCATGACCATTTTGAGTTGAGAATAGACGGCAAGCCTTATACTGGCAATTATATTGGTAAAGAATATGAAACGGACGCAGTTTGGATGTACATTGAAGTCTCAAACGTGAAACGTCCGAAACAATTAGAAATTAGTAGCTCCTTTCTGATAGATTTTCATACCGACCAACAAAATTTTGTCCATTTCAATATTGGCGGACAGAAAAAAAGCCTCCGTTTCCGCAAAGGGGACGGCGTGCAGAGGGTGAGTTTTGAGTAGGCGGTGGGCAGTGCGCAGTAGGCAGTGCGCGTATAACGTGACTGCTAACTGCATACTGCCTACTGTCAACTCAGGCTTGTACTAACTGTTCCAATTCCTCCGGTAATGTTACCCCTTCTTTAAAATTACCATATTGTTTTTCTACGCCGTTTGTGCTTTCTGTGAGGGAGTACACGAGATATTTGCCACCCACGAAGCTGCCGCGCCAGCTATTACCTCTGCCACCAAACACTTCTTCGCGGTCGCCACGACTCCGCACTTTATTGATGCCGATTTTAAAACCACGTACACTTTCCGCTATTTCTTTCCCTAATTCAACATCATCGATTGCAATGGAAGACACAAGATTGCCGTTAGAAACATTCATCTCGGCGGTCAATTCTTCGATTCTATCCACTAGAACAATCGTATCAATTGGTCCAAATGGTTCATTATAATACAAATGCGAATTCTTTGGTAAGTTTAAAATACCAATCGGCGCCATATAAGCGGACATATCTTGCTCCGGTAGAAAATTATCAGGATTGAGTTTGCCTTTATAAATCGTAATCGCGCCTTTGCTGGCAGCATCGTTATAATAACCCATCAATTCTTCCACCTTGCGGTTGTTAATGAGCGAACCGAAATCCACGTCCGGCGCTTCCGTTGTGCCTTCTTCTACGAGTAGCGGATGACCGATCTTCAACGACTGAATATTCTCCAAATACGTTTCTAAAAACTGTGGGAATAAATCGCGTTGCACTACCCAGCGCACGTACGCCGTGCAGCGTTGCTTGCCATATTCGTACCCTTTTTTGATTTGTCCACCCAAGTCTTTCCAATTACTAAAATCCCAAATGCCATACGGATTCACGCCTTCCATTTCCAGCATGTGTCGGGTAGAATTTTCTAACAAACCTTGTGAAATACCACGCGCATGACTCTTTCCACCTACATAATTCAATACGCCAATCTCTGGACTTTGTATCAACGAATGACTCAACTCACTGCCCGAACCACTTACTAAGGTAATTGGCAAGCCAAAGCGCCGCGACAACGCCACTGCAAACGACAACGAAAATAAGCCGCCATCCGTCGGTACTTTAGCGATGACGCTATTGCCACACAACACTTGTACATAAATGGCGTGCATCAACACACTCATTGGGTAGTTCCAAGAAGCAATATTACTCACCAAACCCATCGGTTTTCTGTCTTCGAGCATCGCATCTATCTCCTCCAAATACCATTCTACACCTGTGATGCAGCGATCTACACTCGTGCGCGACTGCCGGACGGGTTTGCCAATCTCCCAACTGAGTAAGTACGCTAAAGTATCGCGGTGTTCTTTCAATGCTTCGAGCGACTTACGCACGCGGTCTTTGCGCTCTTCCAGTGGCAATTGCGACCATGATTTGAATTCGCTGTATGCTTCCTTTACGGCAACGTCGCCTTCTTCGCGGTTGAGCATCGGGAGCTTACCCAGAATGGAACCATCCAACGGAGAAATAATGACTCTCCCACGTCCATTGTTCGTCCACTTTCCTGCAATGCAGTTTACCACGTGGTCGTGTTCATCAAAAATTTCGGGCGTAACGGTGTGCAACGTATCCATTAGCACTTCCCAATGTGCTTGTGGTAAGATGATTTTAGACATTTGATTTGAATTTTTACAAGGTGTAAAATAAGTAGCAACAAGTTAAGTCCAAAAGAATTTTATGGTTAGGGAAGAACGCGGCAAAGAAAAATAAAAAAATTGAATCTTCCAATAGCATTTGGTAACTGGTGTTACGGAAATTCTTATTACTTGCCCGTATAATATAATTGGAACGCCCCGACCAAGGTCGGGGACGCGGATTGAGCGGAACACCGCGGATTTTTTCTCTCATTTCTTCACTT
>CAZJXN010000014.1:0-52827 GCA_964549655.1 uncultured Saprospiraceae bacterium | reverse complement strand
GGGCATGTGGTCGCAGGTTCAAATCCTGTCACTCCGACAAAAGAAAAAAGCCTAATAAGTTAATCGCTTAAAAGGCTTTTTTGATAAAAAGTACCTATCAAATTTATATTTTGGAATGTAAATAAACACGGTCTAATTCAATTTAAGTAATCGAGCATATTTAAATTATAAAATAAATTTAACTTAAATTGTTGATTGTCAAAGTATTGAGAGACTGCCAACTGCCTACTTACTTACTGTAATCTGCTGATACACAGTCGGCGACCATTCATTGTCATTGTCTTGCACACGTACGCCTACGCGATAGCTGCCTGGCTGCGGATAGATAAAATCAATTTTATTACGCGTGGTTTGAGCAGTATAAAATCCTTCCAAAATGAACTCGTACCGAGCTACTTTTCCACCCCAACGCGCATCGGCATCGAAGCTGCGAGCCGCATCAATGCTCACTTGAAGCGGTGCTAACTGGTTGGTTTGACGGGCTTCCAAAGCAGCTACTGGCAGTTGATTGGCTAAGGCATTTAATTCTACCAAAGCGCTGGCAGAAAGTCCTTGCGGGTCTTTTATCGTAATGGAAAAAGCAAAGAATCCGGCACGTAGCGGACGAAACGAGAGGTCGCCGTCCAAAGCGCCAGAGATATTTGTAATACCGTTGTTAATGATATTATTTTTATAAATCACCAGCGCTTCGTTTAATTTTGAAATTGTCAGTTGCCGCTCGTTTTGGTCATCTTTTACGTTGAAGGTAAAATCGTAGGTTTTGGATGCGCTGTATTTGAAGGTATCTCGCAGCAGGTTGTCGCCATTGATTTCAATGGAAGGCGCTTTGCCGTCGGTGCCATTTGGACCGCCCACTTCGTCCTTTTTATCGCGGCAAGCGGAAACGAGTACAAATCCTACGATGCAAAATGAAAGTATGTTTTTGAGATGCATGGTTATCAATTTTGTTTCATGAGTTTATAAATCGTATTTACAATGCCATTTTCGATGCGTAAGAAATACATTCCAGTGTTCAAATTCGGGAGTTGTACGCCCAATTCGATGGGTTGTACTGCATTTGTATCCAATTCCATTTCGTTTGCCCAGTGGGTTCGACCTAGCATATCCGTCAAGGTGAACCGATAATTGCCGGCTTTTTCTACTTTTACAACAGCAGTCAAGGTAGTCGTGAATGGATTGGGGAAGCAAGCTATTTGAATACCCTCGGGTTGTACTGAAGTATTGCCATTTCTTATTTCCACCTCCTCTTCGGTCAGGTTCATCATGCGCACCGCGATATAATCTTCTTTTGTAATGGTATTCGTACAACCATCTTCATCCGTTATTTCTAGACTTACGTCAAAGGTACCTTCTACATTATAAAAATAAAATGGCTGCGGCGTAGCACTCCAACCGCCATCACCCAAAGTCCAGAAATACTGATACGCTGGATTGTTGTTCGATAATTTGAATTGTACCAAATCGCCTTCCGTCAAATCCCGACGCGGCGTGACCGAAAAATCTCCTTGCGGCACTTGGGGCGTTACTTGCACCGGTACACGCGCCGAAATACATCCGCCTTGAAAAGCTTCCACATACACAATCGTATCGCTACGCACTTCTGTCATCGGAAACAAACTGCCGGAAGATAAAGCTGGCAAATCATTTGGACGACGATACCAACGCAAGGTCGCATCTGGAAAACCAACGCTCGCTCCCAAAAGGAACGCAGCGCTGCCAAGGCACACCGGCGCATTGCCGTTTATTTCTATCGTTGGAGCTGCAATCGGTGTATTTATATTTGTCACAACGGTATTGCTACTTGCCGTTTTACCGGCTCCATCCGTGATACTCACGGTATAATTTCCAGCAACAATGCCCGTGATAGTAGCAGTAGTAGCTCCATTGCTCCAAGCGAATGTGTAAGGTGCCACGCCGTCCACAGGAACGGCAGTAATGCTGGCACTCGTGTCATTGAGACAGTTCAAATTTTTCACGCGGAAGAAAACGCCTAATACGTTTTCCGGTGACACCCTCAACTTAAATGTGCTGGCATTGGTACAACCGACGGCATCTACCACATTCAGCGTCACCTCAAAATCACCAGCATTGGCGTAAGCAAATTGTGGACTTACCTGAGAAGCCGTATTGCCATTTCCAAAATTCCAATTGTAAGTTGGATAAATTTTAACAGTAGGTGTAAAAGTGACCGCCTCACCGGCTTCTACCAATTCGCCTGGACTCACGGTGAATGTTGCATTTGGAATTTGAACCGGCAGCACTATACTTGCACGGTCGGACGTACAGCCGTTGTCGGTGCTTTCCAGCGTGTAAGTAGCCGAAGCCGCGATATTATTAATTGCAAAATTAGAACCTGTGAAAACCAATTCGTTGGCAGCATTATACCATTTATAGGCATCTACGGGTTCGCCGGAAGCTGCTAACAGCACAATGTCATTTTGGTTACAAATTGGGTTACTGCCATTAATTGCAATGGTTGGTTTGGAAGGTTTGGCATTTAAACTATTTACTTTTGCGCTGCGGGTAAGGCTTACACCAGAGGCATCCGTGAAAGTAAGGGTGTAAGTGCCTTCTGCTAAATTAGCAATCAAAGGCGTGGTAGCTCCATTGCTCCAAGCGAACGTGTACGGGGCAGTGCCATTGAATACTTCTACTGCAACCGCGCCATTACTGTTGCCTGCGCAATTCACATCCGTTACATTCAACACAAGGGCTAAATCAGTTGTAGAAATGACATTGATGTAATTAGAAACCAATTTAGAATCGGTACAACCTTTGTCGCTGGTCACAATGAGCCGAACGTCATAAATACCGGCATCAGGATAAGTGACTGTATTTATAATGGTATTGGAAGCCGTTCCATTATCAAAAAACCATTCATAGGTGTAAGCAGCGTCTATTTTAACAGGTGTAAAGGTCACAGAGTCGCCTTCTACAATCGTGGTAGCTGTAGCCGTGAAGCCTTCGTTTGGATTGTCATTTACAATCGTGACAGATACGCGGCTTTGCGAACGACATTCACCAATACGTGCCTCCAAATATAAAGGCGTGGTCAAATCTCTTCCGTAGAAACTATACACACTGTTCACTGCCAATAAGTTGCCGCCCGTCGCTGCATCAAACCAATAATACGAAGGAGAACCGACTTGAGAAGAGAAGGCATACACATTTACAAACTCATTTGGGCAAGCGATTTGATCACCATTTACCACTGCTTCCGGCGCAGCAATCACGCCCACTTCACTACTGATTTCTATTTCCTCTACTAATATCGTTCCATCATTATCTGTAATAGAAACGGTGTAAGTGCCCACACCCAAACCGGAAAGGCTATTGCCGGTAGCACCTGTGTTCCAGGCGAAAGTATAAGGAGCAGTGCCATTAAAAATATTGATGGTGACCGCGCCCGTGCGCTCTTCGGCACATTGTACATTGGTGATATTGAACGTAGCCGCCAGTTCTTGCGAAGGAATTACATTCACAATTAAGGTGCGACTTTGGCTACAGCCATTGCTATTATTTACAATTAAAGTCACTTCATACACGCCCGCCGTTTCAAACGAATGTGCAAAAGTAGCCGTCGTAGCCGTCGTGCCATCTCCAAAACTCCATGCGTAGGTGTTGCCCAGCGCCGGTGCCGTTACTGCAAAATTGACAGGAATACCTTGATTGATCGTTGTGGCGGAAGCAGTAAAACGTGCGTCTGGACCGTCTGCTTGAATGAGTACTTGTTTTCTGCCCGGCGAGGTACAACCATTATAGAATGCTTCTACAAACAACACCCGGGATTGTTGTATATTTTGCAATTGTAAAGAAGCTCCATTATAAATCAGATTGCCATTAGTAGCTGCATCATACCAGCGAAATTCAGCATCACTTACATTGGTCAGCGCAGCCGCAATCACTTCACTGCCGATACACACCCGACCCCCACCATTCACCGTCAAAGCCGGAATATCAAGTGCTGGCGTTTCCGATTCTACTTTTATTTCTTCTACCAATTGTACGCCATCCGCATCTGTGATGGAAACAGTATAAGTGCCCACGCCCAAGCTGTCAACCGTGCTGGTGGTATCTCTATTGCTCCAAGCAAATTTATAAGGCGGCTTGCCATTAAATAAAGCTACTGAAATACTTCCGTTCTGGTCACTTACACATTGTGCATTTGTGACATTGAGTACCGCGCGGAAACTTTCATCTTCTTGTGTAATGCGAATGAATTTTCGGGAGGATTCTTCACAGCTTTGTGGATATTTTACGGTAAGGGTCACTTGATAAATACCGGCTGTTGCAAATGCGTGTCGCACCTCTGCACCGACGAGCGTATCGCCGTCGCCAAAATCCCAATGATACGTGCGCGGACGATCCACTGTATTTACTTTAAAATCAATATCAAAATTACGAGGCGCTACGGTGGCAGAGCTTGTAAAATTGCTATCCATTTGTCGCACGGTCAAGACGACGCGCGTACGGTCGGTAGAAGCACACCCACCTCGCAGGCGCGTTTCGACAAATAATAAGCGATTCTCTCGCACATTAAACAGTAAAAGCTGGTCGCCTTGGTACAATAAATTACCGCCGGAAGGCGCGTCATACCAAAAGAATTCTGCCCCGCCATAAGTATCTACTGGAGTTAGCAAAGCTTGCTCCCCTTCGCACACCGGCTGCCCTCCGTTGATAATCACTTGTGGCGCATTCACGCGCGTCACTTGACTGGAAACCGTAACCACACCTGTAGCGGAGCGACTTTCACTATCTGTAACGGTCACTCGATACGTACCGGCGATCAAGTTGCGAATCGTAGCTGAAGTAGAATTCGTACTCCAAGCATATTTGAAAGGAGGTGTACCATTGAAAACCAAAACCGTAGCACTACCGGAAGGGTCTCCCTGACAAAGCACATCATTCACATTGAAAGCGAGTAGCAATTGTTCCTCATCTGGATTTCCGCCTGGATCCAGGGCAGTGATATACACCAATACACTGGATTCATTCTTACAACCATTTGCGCCAGTAGCCGTGAGTTTTACTTCATACACCCCTTGAGTCGTAAATTTTTGTGTAATTCTAATGCCTGTTTGAAAGCCATGACCGGGAATAGCCCAGCGATACGTGACTCCCGTAATAGGTCTATTCACACTAAAGGCTAATTCATCATTAATAAAACCAGTGCTAATAGGTGCTAATATAGTGGCAGTGGGTACGTCGAGCGAGCGAATCGAGATACTGCTGCGCTCGGACAAGCAATTGCGCACGTCCGTCCGCGCATAAATCAAGTAATCAATTGGCAGGTCACGCCGAATATACGTAGCACTGGTATCCAGGGGTCTATTGAATATATCGTACCAGTAATATGTTGGATTTTCTGTTTCTAAACTGTAAGCAAAAAAGTAAATATCGGTGCCGCCGCACACAACTGTATCCGGTGAAGCGATCAAGATTGGTTTTTGAATCGAGCGATTTAGATTTATGATTTCAACACTATCTATTTGTGTAAAATTTGCTTTATCTGTTACAGTCAGATAATATTTGCCAGCGGTCAAGCCAAAAATAGAATCTGTGGTACTGCCATTGCTCCAATTATACCGGTACGGCGGTGTGCCACCAGTCACTTTTACTGCTGCAAAACCATGATTGTCAGCGGGGCAAAGCACATCGTCTTTATGAAATGTCAATTGTATACCAATTGCATTAAATATGAATGGCGTATCTGGGCTACCGATTGGCACACTATTGTCAAATGGCAGCTTTTCCGCGATTGGAAGCACCTTACTTATTTTGCCACTAAACAGATAAAAATCAACCGTTTCTGGTACATCATTATCTGAATACACAAACAAGGTAACGATAAAGCTATCCAAAGCCGGAATGTAAACAGGACGCGCTACGCCTCTACACTCTGTGCCAACAAACGCCACTACGATGTCATTAGAATCGCGGGATTCTATGCCGTTTATTTTGACAATCCCGGTGATGATCATGTTGTCATCGTAGTCCGCTGGGTCTATTTTCCAAGTGGAAGTGTCCTGCGGGTTGGCTTGTGCGACCGCCGATACCGCCCCCCAAGCAGTTAAAAACAATATGATGAGCAATTTAAAACGATTCATGGTTTATGACTTTGTTAGTTAGTATATATTGAGCTTGAGGTTTAGAATTAGGTTTAGATTGAGGTTTAGGTTTAGATTGAGGTTTAGTAAGTGAGCAAATTTAAATTCAACTATTGGTTGTCAAGTGTTATGGGACTGCCAACTGCTTAATGAAAACTGCTCACTTACTAAATTATGGTGTTGCCCGTTTTATCAGTTTCACAATGGCTCGGTTACCGATTTTGTTGCTCACTTCCAGCAAGTAGGCTCCTTCCGGCAGTCCGGCTGTACGCAAATCCAGCAGCGTCTCGTTTTTACCCGCTATCAATGTGTGTTTTTGATACCACACTGTTCTGCCAGTCATGTCTCGCATTTTAAACAGGTACTCACCAGCTTGTTCCACTTGTACCGCCGCTTTTACTTGTCGAGCAAACGGGTTAGGCGATGCGCTCAAACTCATAGACAACGAAGTGATATTTTCGACCGCTGTTGCCAGCAATACTTGCAATTCATTTTTCTTAGATGTGGTCGTTTCACAACCATCCGCGTCGGTCACTTTTAGCGTTACATCATACAAGCCCGGCGTTTCAAAAACGTAAAAAACTTCTGGCGTTCTACTTGTAAAATTATTGCCTACCGTCCATTGGTAAGAGAAAGCAGCGTTCACACCCGCGCTTGGTCGCAGATAAACGGTGTCGCCCGTCGTGAGTACTTCATTCGGTAACACTGTAAAATTCGCCGCTGGTGCTTGCACTTTCACGGGTACTTCCATTCGTTGAGAAACGCAGCCGTTTACATTTGCTTCTACAAAAAGCGTGGCATCAGATTGGATTTTTGGAATACTAAAGACCGCATTTTCTTTCAACAATTTGCCTTCGGCATTGTACCAGCGATAGCTTGCGTTCATAGAATCCAAACCGGCTTCAAGCCAAATATCGGTGTTGCGACAAATCGCCTGACCGCCATTGAGTAGAATAGTTGGAGTCGGAATCGTCAATTGTTGATTGACTACTTCGATACTATCGGTAGAGGTTTGACCCAAGCCATCCGTGATTTCTACCTCATATTTACCGGCAGTCTGGTTGTTCAATTCCAAACCTTCGTAGCCATTATTCCAACGCACTTTGTAAGGTGGCACGCCGCCTTCGATGCTGCTGATGCGAACCGTCGCGCTACTGTCAGCCGTGCAAAGCACATCCGTTGCAGCAAGTATACCTTGTGGTAAAGAGAGATTTACAAAATGATACGGCTGTACGACGTTACCGATGACTTTATTATTGGCGAATGCCAGTTTTTCGGTATGCCGGTATACTTTATTGATCGTTGCATCAAACAAGCGGAATTCGACTTGGTCACCCGCGCGATTGCCGTACACAAACAAAGTCGTGATGTATTTATTCAACTCTGGAATGTATTGGATGTCTGCCACGCCGCGACATTCGCCATTTACAAACGCTGCCACTTTATCATTTACATCCAACGATACTTTATTATCAAATGCAATATCTGCGATTACAATCATCGAATTGGCGTAAGCCGCTGCATTGACTGCCCAAGTGCTTGGAATGGCTGGATCAGGCGTATTCAATGTTTTTTGTAATTCGTCTTTTGGATCCTTTAATGGATTGACGACGCTGCCTTCCAAGACCCAAACCGTTGGTGTGCGTACAAAAATCTGGTACGCCCGATTTGGTTTGAAATTGAACGTGCTTGGTATCCAGCTCGAAGAAGCAGTAATATATTGCGAAAATCCAGGTGCATTATTATCGAGTACGGAGCGTGATGTGAATACTTGGTCCAAATTGGTCGGTGTCAACAAATCCAAAATATCATTGATACCACGTTCATCCTGTCTTGGATAGCCTACGAAATTCCAACCTTGATCCAACGGAATAACTTTATAACGTGCATTTCGACCCGTCACTCGAATACTGTCTGCCGGACCACCTCGGTAAATCGCGTAGCCCTCACTCACATTCAAAGAATCCAAACCACCGCTTATCACCCAGCCTGTGTTCGGCACAAAGGAAGCCGCTTCTTGTCGGGTGCGAATGATGTCACCGCTTTGACCATTTTGCAATTCGCGCAGCATCCGATTCACACTCATATCCCTTTCTTGAGAATTCAAGGAGAACCACGTCCAGCCGTTCGGGTTGAGCGGGATGTAACGCGCCAAATCGTAATTCGGGTCTACCACGAGTATTTTCGGAGCTTGTGTGTTTCCAATGGTACTGCCCGATTGGTATTTGATGGTATCTACAACATTATTCAGGGTATCAACCACTGGCGAAGCATTGTATTCCCTGCCCATGCTGGCATCCCAGATTCGGAATTCTACTTTTTTATTGACATCCGCAGGACTGTTGCCATACACTGGCAAGTAGGCTACGAAGAAACCGCCACCCGCATCTACGATTGGCGTTACACCGCGTATTTCATTTCCAATCCAAGCACTGATTAAATCCAAAGTATCCCGCGACAAGCCCGGCACGTTGTTGTATTTCCAGTTGGTAATGACCGTCATCGGCAGGAGGTCGGAGAACTTGGTAGGATCCACTACCCAGTCTGGAGGTGTTGGTACGACTTCTACAAAAACTCGAATCGTATCCGTGCCGCCGCCCACTTCTGTGGAACGCACGACTACGACCGCCGACGTATCGCCCAATGGAAGATTATCGGTATCAATGGTAAAGATAATTTCTCTGCCGATGTCGTCTGCGTCGCTATTACTTGGCGTTACAATGAGCCAAGGATAAGATTCTTCTACTACAAAATTGATACTTCCCATCAATTGATTCGCAAACACTTTTGTACTCAACGTGCCCGTGCTACCGCGATACAAGCGAGTGGAAAGTGTGTCGTCGCCGACATAAATATCTCGGGTAATGACTTTGAATTCCCAGACGAATGTATCGGGGTATACATTGCCGCTTTCATCCGTAAGGTCATAAACGGTAGCTCGGAGCGTTCGGTCGTCGTATGCACTAATATTTGTGGGTTGGAATATTAAAGTATTATCATCTGCGAAACAGGCGACCACACCCGGAACCGGAATGCCCGTTAGCACGTCAACGACGATGAATTTGATGCTGTCTTGTGGCAAATTACAGTCCAATTCCTTCGTGACGCGAATGCTGATTTCATCGCCCGTTTGATAGATGCCATCCGATGGTTGTGTGATGGCGAAAATAGAATTGGACGCGCGATTGATTTTACCTTTTATTACATTCGAGAATAAAACACCGCTCGCGCCGCAGAACGACACCGCTCGGATCTCATAATCACCATCTCTATATTTATCGTACAATTCTGTAATATCCCACACGAAGAAGTATTTTGGAATATCGCCAGGCGCAAAATTGGCATCATTAAAAGCAATGAGCGAATCGTTGAGCACCACATAAGGCGGGTCTAATTCACGGGTCGGAATGCGTTCCCAGCCCGCACCATTGCCCAAGCGACGCACTTCGATATACATTTCTTCCAGCACTGGATTCTTCGCCTGATAATCTCGGATTTCAATAATTAAATTTTCTCGACTATCCTGTACAAATGGATTTCTACGACGAATCACCCAATTGTCTCCCGGCGAGGCAATCGTAATCGGGCTGCACGGATGCTGGAAGAAAGCGGAAACGATAACCGTATCGCGGCTCGCTCGACCCAAGGAATCTCTCAGCGCATTGCCATCGGCACAACCCGGTCTTGCAATGACTTTAATATTGTCGAATTGGTACTTGCCAGGCGCTCGTTCAATCGTTAAAGGTAGAATGTACGGCTGATTCGGATTGAGGAAATTCAGGGTTTGACCTGACTCATTGCTGCCGCCCAAGCGCTGACCGCCTAAGCTGACAATTGCACCTTCTTCATTCGTTGTTCCATCGTGATAGATGAAAATGTCACGCGCTTCTCCAAATGGACTCCGATTGGTAATTTGTACGTTGAATTTTGCCGGTCCGCTTGGACTTACGTCGTTGAGCGTTTGCTCATCAAAAGTGGCTTGGGTTGGCAGATCAATCAATGCTAAATCCACTAAATCTCGCTGAATCGTACCTGGCTCCGGCGGACAACTGCTGCGCCCTCCGAAGAGTTGGAAGTATGGGGAGTACCCTTTTTGCTGACCTTTGATAGCGGTGACGCTGAATTGGTCGCCGGGGTCATTATCGTTTAAAGTGTAAGTATAAATAGATGAATTGCTGGTAGCATTTTCCTCATTTGTGCCACCTTCGTAGCCTGCTTTTATAACAATACCTACCTTATTTTTTATATCCGCAAACTCCATTGACACTGCTGCGCCAAAGCCAATTACAACGCCACTTTTGATACCAAGTGCAAAGCCAAAAGCCTGATCTACACTAAAGAAGCCACGTTGCTCTATGACATCCAAAGAATTGGTAGTAGAGGTAGTGCTTTTGGTAATCGTAGTCCCGGCGGAAAAGGTGGTGTTCTCTATTTCTGGAAAGAAACTCTCACTGGTACTTAAATTACTTACCTTATTTTTTAATATGCTATAAATATAAGTCAGCGAATCCACCCAGTATGATGCCTTAGTGACTGCTTCTTGATAGCTATTTTTCAGTGTTTCCCCAAATAATACATTGTCATTAAGCTTGAAGACATCCCCTGCATACGTACCGATTTGATTACAGAATGCGTTTCGAGCCGTCTTTGCGTTTGATTCCCGAGAGCTTTTTGTATTATCAATATCTGCAGTTATAACGGCTAAACCATTTTGATTCAAAAATTGCCGTAAGTCACTTGTGAAATCAATTTTAGGTGTTTCTGAACAGAACATAACGTGAGGCAGCGAAGTGACCGCGTGATAGTTTAAAACCGCTTCCCAGTTTTCTATTTGAACTTGTAGCCGTTCATTGGCTTCTGACTGGCTGAGCTGCCTTCCTCCTACACTAATTTTGACTGTACCGTTTTGTACGCCGACTTTCTGCGCTTTCAGTTCTTTTACAAACTGCTTGAGTATGCCTACTGTATAGAACCAGTCGGTTTTGATAGAATCGGGTCCAAACGTAAACTCGCGGATAGAAACCATGCTACAAGTGGTAGAATCATATTGAAGGGTCTCTCCAATACCATATCTAAATGCTACCCCTACTCCTACCAACACATCGGCATCGGGTCCTACAAAGTTAGGTGCATTCGAGGTAGAAATGGTCTGTGAAGTAGTAGAGATAATATCAAAGCTATTTCGGTCTGTACGGCTAAAACCGCCGACTATTTGCCCTTTTACATAGTAACCACCAACAGGTGAGCCAAATGTAAAATCGGTATCTAACCCTATTCCGAAACGGCCACTATTCACTCTGGTATAAGTCTTCCTAACGGTTGAATTTTCTGTAATAGAGGTAAAACTACCATCTCCCGGAGGGTCGCGTAGAATGTAAGAGATGAATTTGAACTGTCCATCAGGGTCGCCTAAGTCCACCACAATATCACTACCCGGCAGGGTTGTACTTCCTTCTACGATGACTGGAATAATTAACTCCCCTAAGAAATCATTGGTAGCCGAGAAATATTTGACACTAATGCCTTTGCGGTAAGGGAACACTAAATTGGGTAAACCGGCGGTAAATTCGTGCGATTCAAACTTATTCTCTGCTGCTATAAATCGCAACGTATCTTTATTATTGGTAGCGGCAGAGTTATTAATAACCAAGTATCCTTCATCTACCGTACAGTTTAATCCATTATGTAATTCTTCCACGCCAAAATCAAAGGTATATTCCTGATTTTGAGAAATAATTGGCACAAGATCATCCGAACCGCAGAAAACACGGTCAAAGGTAGTCAAAAGCGTAATTTCGGGTGGTTTATGATACACCAATCGCTGGAATGTTAAGGAATCAAGGGTTTCTGCATCATAATTGTCTGTAAAATTATCTAAATGAATCGTAAACAGATTCAGCATATTCGGTCGATAGCGGAGGTAATCTACGATCAGAATATTGCTTACCTGAGCAGGAGCTACTTCTTTTACCGTGATGATAAGTCCGTCCAGCGGTGGTAGTTTGGCATCTACTCTGCCATTGATACCCGTTTGGTAAAACTGCTGGAAACAGCCGTCCCGAGTGCTTATTTCGATGTTAAACAAACCATTATTAGAAGCTGGTGTCTTACAGACGGTTGTAACAAAAAGCTTTGCTGTATAAGTTAAGGTATCATCAAAATTAATAGTCTGGGTTATTGGGAAATTATTAAAACTGCTAAAGACAGTAGCTGCGCTTGCGCTGAATTTATGCAAGACCGTATCTCTACTCGACATTCCCTCTACGTTTCTTGATATGATATGGGTACTGTCAATAACGATCTTTATTTCCTGCAATCCAGCCTTGTCTGGCTCTACGATGAGGGTATATATACCGTCTGAATTCGTATATGTTTCTTTAGTAGTAGCAGTTGCATTTTGAAAAGTAGAAATAGCGCGTACCCGTACACTATCAATGCCACAAGTCAGGCCTTGCAATTGTACTTTCCCTGTTACCACAAACGCCGTTTGATCAATGAATAAAGCTTTACCAATCGTGCCTTCAGTAGTAAGCGCAACTTTTATTGGATTCTGAACAAACTCATGGTTTTGGTAAGTAGCTTTAACGGTATAGGTAATCGTGTCCACACCAATGAAGACATTTCTAAACTTGATACTTCCATCTACACCAGTCAATCCTTTATATATATATTTTTCCCCACCGGCAATACCTTCTGCTACAATTTCAACACCGGGCACCGGAGAAGAACCTATCAATGTTTGTACCGCTCCTTCTAAAGAACCTACTCCTGGACGGAATCCTTTATCCGCTTTGCCTATAGATTCGCGGTCTTGATTGGTCACTACTTTTACGGTGTAGACATATTCTTTACCGGGTAAACCGTCGGTATCGAAGAAGATATTTTGAGTAGCATCTACGCTACCAATTTTTTCATTATCTCGGTAAATATTGAAGCCGTTAATGTATTTCCTATTCCCGCTGAAAGTCCACGTCACGCGAGTCTGATTGGGTAGCGTACCGTCTGTAGCTGCTACATTATCTAATTTTTGATGATAAAGTTCTACCAAATCTTTAGAAAAGAAGAATACCGCACCGGCAGTACCATGATAAGGCGCACCGACCATCATATCATTATCACTCATGGCAACTGAATAGCCAAATTCATCACCGCCCCCGGAATCCGCAATTTCCTTGGGTATGGTGAGCACTTCTACAAACTCAAAATTAGCCCCATTCCGTTGGAAAAGGTAAGCGACTCCTTGTTCACTTTTCGTACCGTCGAGCGAGGCGTGGTCCCGCGCGCCTATGATAAGAAAGTCTCCTTTCAGGGCAAGCGACCAGCCAAATCGGTCATTTACACCGTTATTAGGAACGGTAGGCTGCTGAATGGTCTGTAACAAATCTAAATTCCCATCGGTATCTATTTCGTAAATGTAGACGACTCCTGAGCCTTTCTTATCCGCACCAATTGCTAAGGTCGTACCTGAAATGGCTACATCTACGCCAAAATTATCACCATTTTGCTCGCCATTGAGTGTTTTATTAAAATAAGCAAGATTATCGCCGGTGCGTTTAAAAATATCTACATAACCTTTTACATCCAATACATCAGAAGCAGCACCGGCTACTATATAGGTATCAGAAGCGTCCAATGAAATGTATTCTTCGGTACTGGCGGGGTTATTGTAATTAAAGGAAGCAGTAGTACCATTATTTCTAAAAAAGTAAATATCATCTAATGTTTCTATATTCACATAAGAGTATCCGCCATCTGCAATAACGACATCTGCACCAAACCGGGAATTGGCAAAACCACTCCAATTTTGATAATTATTTAAACCGGTGGTAAAACCTCCAGAAAAGTAGGATACAACTCCTGTATTGGAGCTGTTGGCTGGTGAGCCTACCGCACTATAATCTCCTTTGACTGATACGTCATACCCAAATTCTGCAAAGAAACCGGTACTATTCGTCCTATTCCAATTATTACCTGTTTTCCTATACCAAGATGCCAGACCATTGGCGCTGCTAAATGGTGCTCCTACTATCGCATTACTACCATCTATCGCCACCGACCAACCAAACGTAGCATTTGCATTTGAATCCGTAAATTTATTGAACGACTGACGGGCAATGCTTGGATAGCCGGTATCGGTAGCTCCATTGGAGTAATAGCGTTGACCATAAGCATCGTTGAAAGAGACGATGACGTAGCGGTAGTTGGCAGAAGGATCATTACCAATCTCACTAAAAAATTCTGCAAATGCTCTTCTTCCAGGTCTTACAATAAAGGTATCCGCTACGCTTGTATTAAAGTTTATACCAGACATAGCGGAAGTTAAACTCGCAGAGGTCAACGTTACACTGGCACTCGTTTTATACCTAATAATGACAAAGCCATCAATATTGGCATCAAAGTCCGTTGCCCAATTCAATTCTACTCTATTTTCAAAAGTACCATCGGTAGCGGTGAATGCAGTAGGCGTAGGTGGAAGTGGATAACTTGCCAAATTTACAGTCAAAGCTGCCGAGCGGTATTCTACATTATTGCGCACAGAAATGGCAGTTACCATGTAAGCGACTGCTACACCCGGCACTGCCAATTCATCTATAAATGTTATTTTATTATTTACTAAATCATTATAAGAAACCGAAAAAATTTGCGTCTGAGAGCCGCCTGTATAAGTGGCCGTATAACTAATTTCAAACCGATCAATGCCTCTAGCGTAATAATTAAACATCAATTGTGCATTGCCCAGATTTAAATTGGTCTGTACCATCGGCGAGACGACGCTTCGGAGTACTGGAAATAGAATTTCTTCTGGAAGACTCTGCGAAAGAAAGGTCATCCCGTCCCGCTCCAAGATTGCTTCTACGGAATACTCGTGGATTGTATTTGGCGTTCCTTCAATATCATAATACACACTGGCATCAACACCCAGCGTAGCGATGAGTACGCCGTCCCGATAAATTCGATAGCCATTTACATAGTCGCCTTTATAATTCCAATCTATCTTCACCGCGTTGCTATCTTGTACCGCCGTGAGCGTAAAATCGGGAGAGGTCACATTTGGATAAAAAATCGTAACCGACACAGGATCTGAGTACATCAATTGATTGCCGGTTTGAATCGCCGCTCTTACGGTGTACGTATATTGCTGATTGGGTTTACCAGTATTATCTTCAAACGTAAGTGGCTGACCCGCAGCGATTAATCCCAGCACTTGATCGTTGCGCTCTACCTGATAAAAACTTACTTCGTCTGTACAGCGGCTCCAGTTAATGACCACCGTGTTGTCACTTCCATTGTAAGATGGCGTTGCAGAAAGATTTTCAATCGGTAGAAAAATGGGGAAAATAGCAGAATCTACGCCTGCTTCTCCAGTTGCCGATATTCCATTGATAGAACCGAAAGAACTCACCGGATAATTGTAAGAAATACCACCCACACCACCAGCATCGCTTACAAAAAACGTATTTGGAGTGGTCGTCAGTTTCGTAAAACCTCGATACACATTGAAATCTTCATAACTGCCCTCGGAAGTAGCCCAGCTTAAGGCTACGGCACGTTTATTCTTTAATGGCAAGGCTTCTACTGCTAAAATGGTTACAATCGAATCCCGCTGTGCGCGTGGTGGGTAAAGCGGCAGTAGGAAATTATCTTGAAAATTAAGGGTAATCGTTTGATTCAAAAATGGAAGTGGCGTTACGGCTTTGCTACTCACTGGCACATCCACGCTTCTACCTGCCGTTTGCAATTCTACCGAAAGTGCTGACTGCTCAACAACCAATGGCATCTCTTCAAAAATATAGAAACCTACATTATTAGTAAAGGTATGCGCTAACACTTTCGTGCCATTCACCAAACGTACTTCCAGACTATCTACACCGCGTCCATTTTCATCCGACAACAATTGTCCTTGAATGATACCAAGATTGCGCCGTACGCCACTCGCTCCTACTTGCGTAGAAAGTTGACTATTATAACTTGCTTGAATGTAATATTCATATTGTACGCCAACTTGAGCCGTATAATCATAATAACTTCTGGCGGCAGGAGGCATGGTGGCAATGATGACTCCATTGCGTCGGATGATGAATTCTGATAATTTGTACACTGGATATTCCCAAGACAACGCCAAGTGCATCGGGTATTTCTTAGAAGCTTTAAAACTAGAAGGTGCTTCCAAGACGCTGGCAGCATTGGTAGCGCTACCATTGAAAGAAGACGTAGCAGCACCGTAAATCACGCTATTGATATTGCGATAAGGGCGCACCTGAAAAGCAATCGTCCCAGTGGATGGCGTATAATAATTATAAGTATTAGCAGAACGTGTAATGGTATCTACTTGTACATTATTTACCAATATAATAAAACCATCAAAATTTTGATGCGTATTGTTATAAGTAGCTGCCCAACTGAGCGTGACTTTACCTGTGCCGGCAGCAGTCGTAACGGGAAGTGTGGCATCAATAACGGGAAAATTCAAGGGCGCTGCTGCCGCACCCGTACTCATAAACGTTGTATCTTGCTGTTCTACAAATACTTTGACGGAATACGTGTAATTCGTACCCGGAATGCCTTGCAAATCTTTAAATCCATAATTGCCTCCTTTAATGACTTCTCCAATTTCCGTTCCATTTCGTAGAATTTTGAAGCCCGTAAAATTATCATCGTCAATCTGCGCCGAGGGCAGGCTCCAAGTTACAAACACCGCATTGCCATTAGCATCGGCTATTGCTTGCACATTGGTTGGTTCTACGAAATCAGGGAAAACAGTGGAAGGCGCGCTGATGCGTTCCGATTCATAGATAATCGAATTTGCCGTTCGAATTGCAGCTACCGCATACACATAACTTTCTCCCGGATTGCCGGCATAATCTGAATAATTGCGAACGCTTACATCCGTAATTTCTGCTAATAATATAGCATTTCTATAAATGCGAAACCCATTGAAATTGGTGGAATTATGACTCCAAGTCACCGTTGGAATACCCATACTTTCCGCACTAAAATCGTCCACCACTACCACATTTGTAGGCGCAGTGACGACGGGAAATTGGAACGTGTCTTTGACGGATGCGATATAAATAGAATCCGCTATAAAAGTATAAGCCCGAAGTTCGTATTTATAGAAAAATTCCGGCTCGGCGGTTCGGTCTACTACTTCTATCGCTGCACCGCTTGCGTTATCTACAATGCCGACCAACTGCCCTTCCCGATATATTTGAAAAAAAGTAGTATCACCAGCCGACTCAAAACTCCAGTTTAAAGTTAATAAATCATTACTTGGTGTAGCTGCAAAGTCAGATAATGTAATAACGCTGGCACCAATATTAAACGTTTGATCGGTTGTAAAATTGACGGGCTGAATCGCAGGATTTTGTGTGCTTAAAATGACATTGACCGAATCTGGTTTTGTAGTAAAATCCTCGTATCTTATTTTAATTATAAAAGTAGCACTGATACCAAAAAACAAATCCGGAAATTGATACGCGCCTGTATAATCTGTCAGGGTAGAATCAGCATACGTGATACCAGAGATAGACGTACTATAAAATACCTTTACACCCGGAATCCCATATCCATCGTCATTGCGCACATAACCGGCGATTAATCCAATCGGGTCCACGCCACCTTCATCGCTATTGCCAACGGTCTGTACGCCATCTTTAATTAAAACCACTTCATACGTGCTGGTATCACCATAAATGGGACTTTCGTCATTATAACTTACCGTTGCAGGGTCATTAAAAGAAGCGATTAATTCTCCGTTGCGCCGAATTTCAATCACATCCGCATAAGCACTCACGTTATTCCAAGTCAGTCCTACTTTATTCAGAAATGTAAAATCACTGGCAATCGTGCCAATATCATAAGTGCTGCCATCATTACAAATACTTGGAAATAGCGTCTCGTTAAAAGTCGTCTTAGTCAAACCGCTGTAAGTACGAATGCAATATGTGTAGGTTTCGCCATTGACGAGACTGGTTGTATCATCAAAAGCGTAAATATCTTGATATGTAAGTACAGAATCAATCTGGGTCGTGCCGGGAATGGTAGCGATGAGTCGCGCCTGTGTGCTGCTTTTTCTTACAATTTGATAATTGGAACTTAATTTTGATTTATTTTGCCAAGATATGACAACGCGGTCTGCCGCAGTAGCATCGCTCGCCGTCATCAGTGCGGGTGCCTGAAAACCTAGGGTGCTTCCAGGATTGGTGAGGTTGGAACAAAGTGCAATCGTGTTGCCCGGCCCAACTACATATAAATTTAAAGTATATGTAATATTTTTGGAAGGTCCTACAAAGTGTCGAAATGTATTACTGACCGCCGAAGGGATAATTTGTTTGATGGTTTCATTATAAATAGCGACCCCATTTGCTTTCAATTCTAAATAAACGCCCTGCGCATGCGGGATGCCGCCACCTGCGTCAAAGCAAGTGATTGGAAGATTCCAATTTATGTCTACATAAGCGTCGTTGTCATTATCGGTCGCGGTGAGCGTCTGGGCTTGCAAAGCAATGCCATGCTGCAGTATAAATGCGAGGATCATCCCAATAATGAGATTGGGTTGAAAACGGGTTTTCATGAGAGTTATGATTAGTTAGTAGTATAAACAATATAAAATATAAAGATTTATTCTACAAAGTAGAACAATTTATTCATTTAAAATGTAATATCCTTAAAACAATGCTGCCGCTTTTCTAACTACACAGAGGGAGATTGGATAGAAGAGAAAATATATATCCTGTAGTAGCCCTGTTAAAATGAAATTGAATAACTCCCCCCTTTTGACGCTGGCAAATATAGAAACAAATATTAGAAACTTCACCCTCATGTTTATGGGATGGATTATTTTTATATTTTTTCTAAAAATTATAGACCTTGCCGATGGTTTTGAAAAGTCAATAAACAAAGTACTCTCAGGATTCTTTTATCTTGCTAACAATTTATTTGGAAAAGTTTAAAAGGCGATTGTTTTTAATTTTTTTCTCCGTTTGAATGGCAGGTCAAGAATATTCCTTTTTTTTGTTGAATCATTTTGCGAAATGGCACGGTGGCGCATTTCTAAAATGTGCCACCCTTGTAAAAAATTAATTCCAAGTCTATTTAAAACATATTAAAATTTTATTTCACCTATGTTGGACAGCAATAAAGTGGTGCACGGGCTATGGATCGGAACAACTTTGAGTCAATTAGAAATACTCACGCTTCGGTCGTTTATCGCTTGTGGGCATACGTTTTGGCTGTGGGCGTATGAGGCGATTGAAACAGCTTTACCGGAAGGAACGATCCTGAAAGACGCTCGAACAATATTGCCGGAACACACCATTTTTCGCTACGAGGGTGGCAATCAATTTGGACACGGGAAAGGAAGCCTGGCAGGTTTTTCTGATATCTTCAGGTATAAATTGTTGTGCGAATATGGCGGCTGGTGGACGGATATGGATGTAACTTGCCTATGCCCCTTGGATTTCGAATCCCCTTATTTATTTCGCAGCCACGATGTGTTTCCGATAGTAGGCAATGTAATGAAATGCCCGAAGGGAAGCGACCTCATGCGCGATTGTTTTGAAATAGCCCAAGCGACGGTGACAGCGGACAACACTGACTGGCTCAAACCAATACGTATTTTAAATGATGGCATTCGAAAATATAATTTGTCAAATTTTATTCAGCCCATTTCTAACTCTGACCGCTGGGAAATTGTTAACTTTTACTTTACCTACCCAGCGAAACCCAAACCAAATTTTTACGTATTCCATTGGATGAACGAAGAATGGCGAACCCGAGGCATAGACAAAAGCAGTTGCGTAAAATATTCATTTTTAGACCAATTGATGCTAAAATATCAGATTGAAATCGCTCGAAGTCTGCCGCCTCCCAAATTGCGTTATGTATTTAAACTGGCAAAAATGCAGCTATTGCCGCTGATACCGCGTCCAATTCGGTTGGTGTTAAAATTTTTATGGACGTATCTAAATGCCGCTTTTCGGAATTTGAGTGCATGGATACTTCCACTTTTTCCAAGAAGTTGGAAAGACGCTGTAAAAAAAGTAATGTTTAATTAGAAAACGATTAGGTGTGTGGCGTCCCGCTAAATGGCGGGACGCCACACCTAATTAGATTCCAAAATTTTATTACATTGTAATAAATATACAACAATTTAATAATCCTTATAATGAAATCCATTTCGGTAGGCACTATTGCTTTCGTATCCAATACTTCATGGAGTATTTATAATTTTAGAGCAGGTTTGATTAAAAAATTGTTGGCAGAACGTATTCCTATTCTCATCATCGCTCCTCCAGACGAATATAGTACTAAATTGGAAGATATGGGTTGTATCTTTGAGCCTGTAAAATTGGAACAATATGGCACCAATCCATTGAAAGATTTACATTTCTGTTTACAATTAAGTCGAATTTTTCAAAAATATACGATTCATTTTTTGATTACTTACACTATCAAACCCAATATTTTTGCCAATCTGGTAGCACGGTGGCATCAAGTGCCCAGCATAGCCGTCATCACTGGATTAGGCCATTTATTCACGATTCCTTCGTGGAAAACCCTTTTAGTTAAACAATTATATCGCTTCGCCTTTCAAAAAGTAGCGCAAACTTGGTTTTTGAATAAAGAGGATATGCACTTTTTCATTCGCAAAAGAATAGTGAAAACGAAACAGGCGCAGTATTTACCGAGCGAAGGCATTGATACTAATTATTTTAAAAAAGTATTACATTTAAAAACAAGCGCGACTTCTCCCCCATTCACATTCCTGTTTGCAGGACGATTAATGGATGAAAAAGGAATTCGAGAATACGTACAAGCGGCGCGACTTCTTAAAGCTAAATATCCAGAAGTTAGGTTTGAAATACTCGGATTTATTGAGCCGCATTTCCCTTACGCAGTCACGCAGGAGGAATTGCTAACTTGGCAACAAGAAGGTATTATTCAATATCTCGGTACGACGGATACGATTGAGACCTATTTAAACCGTGTAAATTGCGTGATCTTACCCACTTACTACCGAGAAGGGGTGCCGCGCATTCTGTTGGAAGCAGCCAGCCTGGAAATTCCGATGATTGCTACGGACAATGTAGGTTGTAAAGATATTGTCAGACATGATTATAATGGCTTTTTATGTAATAAAAAAGATGTAATAGATTTAGCGTATTGGATGGAAAAAATGTTACAACTCTCAGAGAAAAAGCGCAAAGTGATGGGTGCGAATGGACGATTGGTCGCGCATTGCTACTTCCGCGAAGAATTAGTCATCGAACGCTATTTGTCTGTTTTACAACACTATATGAATTTAAATCCATCAACTTCATACGAACAGCACAATGTCGCAGAAAAATTAATACCTTGGTATTATCAACTGTGACTATATGTCTGAACCTTGATTGATATGATTTTTGTGATTAACATGATTAGCACAATCGCGCTGCGGGTGGTGACCAAGTACCAATTTATATGCAAAAAGTAAAAAAAGCAAAGTCTCAGCAGGAAAAAAACACAAAACAAACCGTTGCTAAAGCAACAGCAGCGATGGTTGCGCCTTGGCTTGTAATTGGTCTTGCCGGTGTCGCTTTTTTGTATGACAGCAGTCTGCGCGATCCGTTTTTATCGCTGCGCTTTTTGTTTTTATCTTCTTTTTTACTCCTAGCAATGAGTTGGTTTTTTATCTACAAAAAGTGGAAAATTCAATTTAAACAGCCTTTGACAATTGTTTTTATAGTTTCAAATGTTATATTTTTAGCTTGGAATATAATATGCGCCACTCAAGCTGTTAATATTCAGGAAAGCATTTTCGTCATCAGTCGTCAAGCACTCATTTTTATAACCTTTTTATTCTTTTATGGTATTTTCTCTCCAAAAGAAGTGACAATCACCGATATTTTTAAAGCACTTACCATTACATTATTGATTCAGTCAATCATTGGCATTTTACAAGTATATAATATTGCATTTACAAGTCTTCCCGGTGACCCGCATCCGACGGGCTTTTCGGGCAACCGAAATTTATATGCTTCTTTCTTAACTTTATTAATGCCATTTGCTTTTTACACCCTTTTTATAAGCAATCGAACGTGGAAAATCATCAGCGGAGCCGCAGCCGGTTTAGGCGTGTTGGCGCTCATTTTGGGGCAAACTCGCTCGGCGTGGCTGGCATTTATCATCAGTGTATTTGTTTTTCAAGGCTTGTTTTTAATATTTCAAAAGCGACTCTCGGCTGACCTTCGACGCAATTGGCTACGGGTGAGTTTGGCAGGTGTAGTCGGTGTCGCTTTGGCAATCGGGGTGGTTTTTGTTACGGATTCAGATGGCGCTTTGTGGGGGCGTTTGAAAAGTCGCTTGGTCAGTTTGTATGATTTCTCCGAATTAGAACCTACTAATGAAGCTTCCCGAAATGTAAATGAACGCATACAGGTGTGGAAAGGCACGCTACAAATGATTGAAAATCAGCCGCTAATGGGGTTCGCGCCCGGCAATTGGCGTATTCATTTTCCGACGTTTGGTGGTAGTAGTGCTTTGAAAGGCGATGAAGCAAAAGAATTGGATAAAGTAAGAATTCAACCGCATAATGTTTATTTACAAACGGCAAGTGAAAGTGGAATCATAGGGCTTTTGTTACTACTTTTAATAGGGTTAATAACGACCTTAGCTACTTTTCAAAATATTATAAAAAGTAAAGATCCTAATGAATTGTTATTAAATTTTTTAATACTATCTGGCATGGTTGCTTTTGCTACGGATATGATTTTTAGTTTTCCGCAAGAGCGTGTGGAGCACAGCGTTGTATTAATGTTGATGACAGGCATTTTATTTAGTCGGTTAGAATGGAATGCTGCTTCGCAAAGAAAAGCCGTTTCATTCCCTGTTTTAATTTTAATTCCAATTTTAATATTTTGTATCATACTGGGTAACGCGAAGCGAAAATTTGATTATTACACAATGGAAGCGATCAAATACGAAACCAGAAATGCCCACGTCCAAACGCTCGCTGCCAGCGAACAAGGAAAATCAAAGCTCGTCACACTCGACCCCGTGAACGACCCAATGGAATTGCACAGTGCTCGTGCTTACATCGGCATGGGCAATTTTCCTAAAGCATTACAAGAGATAAAAACTGCCGAGCGTTTTCATCCAAATAGTCATCGCATTTTAAATACAGAAGCCGTTATTTATATCAAACAACAACAATATAAAGAAGCGATTGCGCCCTTACAAAAATCTTTACAATTATCGCCTGATTATGAGCCGTCGCTTCGCAATCTGGCATACAGTTATTATAGAACCGACGCTTATCAATCAAGTTTGGACGTTTTAAATAAAATAGACATCACGCAGGATACGCTTTTACAAAAGTTGGCAACAGATTTAAAAAGAAGAATCGGAAATGAGGAACGTAGCAACAACACCGACCCTGGTCATTAATGCCCAACCGGAATCGCCCGCCGCTTATCTCCAAAAGCTGTGGCAACATCGTGCTTTGGCGCTTACACTCGCTAAACGCGACTTGAAAGCAAAGTACGCGCAAACCGTCATCGGCATCCTTTGGTCGGTCTTACAACCATTGATAAGTTTATTCATTTTTTCCTTCTTTTTTGAAAAAGTCGTGCGCATTGGTGATACAATTAATTATCCGTATGCTATTTTTGCTTTTTCAGGTATGATTTGCTGGAATTATTTCACCCAACACATTCACAACGCTGGCACTGCGCTGATGCAAGAGCAAGCATTGCTCAAAAAGATTTCTTTTCCGAAATTGTTATTACCGCTCTCAAAAGCACTGGTTGGACTGGTAGATTATTGCATTGCGTTGGGTTTACTTTTTCTATTGATGGCTTGGAAAGGTGTATCTTTGAGTTGGAATGTAATATATTTACCCATTTTTCTGACGTTGAATATATTGGTGGCACTTTCGGTAAGTGTGTGGTTGAGCGCGCTCACGATTCGCTATCGAGATTTTCATCATTTGATTCCATATTTGGTCAATTTCAGTATTTGGATAACACCCGTTTTTTATCCAAGTAACTTAATACCTGAAAGTTATAAATGGATTATTTATTGCAATCCAATGGCTGCTGTGATAGAAGGTTTTCGCTGGTGTCTGGTCGGACAAAGTGATTGGAATAGTAATTTTAGCATTTCTATTATAATGTCGGTTTTACTATTAATAGTAGGATTCATTTATTTTATAAAAATGGAAGATAAAATCATAGATTTCATTTAATGCAAACATCCACTGCACCGCTGGCAATTCGAGTACGGCATTTGTCCAAAAAATATGCGCGCGATGGCAACGTCACAGAGTTCAGGCGTGCATTGGCAACCCTATTCAAACGCAAACAAACCGACTATTTCTGGGCAGTGAAGGACGTATCGTTTGAACTTCGCAAAGGCGAAATTTTGGGCATCATCGGTGAAAATGGCTCTGGAAAATCTACGTTATTGAAAATTTTGAGCGGCATTACAAAACCTACCGAAGGCAGCGTGGAAATTTATGGGCACGTCGCCTCTATTTTAGACATTGGGACGGGGTTTCATCCTGACTTGACGGGTCGAGAAAACTTGTATTTGCGTGCTGGTTTTCTGGGCATTCCAAACGATATCGTGAAGGAGAAAATCGAGGAAATAAAGGCGTTCAGCGGCATTGAGGCGTTTATGGATTTGCCCATCAAGCATTATAGTGACGGTATGTTTCTACGGCTGGCTTTTTCATTTTTACTGCTTATTGATTCTGATATTTTGCTGTTGGATGAAGTCTTGAGCGTGGGCGACGTGGGTTTTCAGTTGAAATGTATTGAAAAAATACATCAGATAGCCAGCGCCGGTAAAACGATTATTTTAGTGAGTCATCAACCTCAAGAATTGGTCGAATTATGCACTGCTTATTTATATTTAGAAGGTGGCAGCATGGTACAATTTGGCGATAGTGCGACCATTCTTCAATCTTATTTGCATTCGAGTATTCAAAAAGCAACCCAACAGGAAACGAATTATATAGAAAGATTTCCTAATTTTATACGCTGGAAAGATTTAGAAACAGCGCCGGGTAACGACCTATTTCGTATTCAACAGGTGCGTGTATTTTCAGTCCAAGCGAGCGAAACTCTTTTTACCGATGAAGATTTTTGGATAGAAATTGTGTTTCAAAAATGCACCTCCGAGGGCACGATTGACGTAGCATTTTCGATGAATAATGAGATCAGTCCGTTTATGGTGTGCCACCCATTTCACACGCAGAACGTTTTTCATGATACGCAAAAAGGTCTATATCATAGTCGATGTAAAATATCTGCTGATTTACTAAATAAAGGACATTATCAAATTGGTATTTTTGCAGCTTTCAATCAAGAAAAACTTGTTTTTTCTATGCCAAATATACTTTCGATACAAGTGCAGTGCAGGGTTTCACTGGGAGCAGCATTAGATAAATTGTTAGATATTCCGATGCCACTCCTACCTATTTTTCAGTGGGAATTACACGAGCCGTCCCAAACATTTATCACCACTCAAAGCCCATAACGACCATGAATACTACCCTACCCCGTCCCATTTTGCGTGACGCGCAATTGCAGGAAGCCATTGTAAAAGAAGGATTTGCAGTAACCAGCCTTTTGTCGCAAGAAGATTTATACGCATTAGAAAAAATAGTATATGGTCAAAATGACGAAGCAAACGTTGACCTCGAAGACACGCAAGTTAAAACGACTTTTCGGCTGAGCGCTTTTCACAATGACCCGGCTTACCGCGAACACATTCACCATACGCTTTGGCAGTTTTTTCAAAGTAAAATTGAAAATTTATTATATGATTATGAACCTTTAGTTATAAATATCATAGATAAACCCGCCGGAGCCGGTTCTATCGCCATTCATCAAAATCCGTCTTTTGCAGAAGAGCCTATTTACAAATCCGTGTCGGTATGGATTCCACTTATTAATACTTGTAAAGAAAACGGAACGCTGGGCGTGCTGCGTGGCAGTCATGATGTATTTGATGCGGTGCGTGCACCCAATATGCCCGATGTTTTTAAACCGGTAGCAGAGTTATTAATCAATCATTACTTTGAGCCATTAGAAGTGAATAAAGGGCAGGCAGTTATATTAGATGATAGTTTATTACATTGGTCGTATCCAAATATTAGTGAGGAGCGCCGAGCGGCAGTACAACTCATCATGGTTCCGCGTGGCGTACAGCATATTTACTACTTTTATAATACTTCTGAATCAGAAAACAAAGTAGAATTATTTGCCGTAGATAAAACGTTCTTTTATGATTTCCATTATCAAAGTCGTCCGAGTCATTTATCGAAAATTGGAGAAATTCCATTTACTTATCATAATTTTGACGAAGCCGAAATGCTTCGGCGCGTAGCCACACAGAATCCCAACATTTATAAACGAAAACCCAAAAAGAATTTCTTGGCACGGCTTTTTAATTTTAATTAAAATCCGAATATAATGATTTTCAATTGGTTAAAAGAAAAATTTAGTTCGCCGGTCAATGCTCCCAAAGCGGTTGAAAAATATTATGAAGAATGGACCGAACGCTATCTTGAAGTCGGTGGAGATGTAATACAGGCGGTGCGCACTACGCATATTGAAGATTTACTTGATTATTTTATGCACGAGTCTGACTTGCAGCCAGGCGATTATATATTGGATGCGGGCTGTGGTGTGGCGGGTCCGGCGATTCACTTTGCCAAGCAATTGCCGTTAAAGATTGAGGGAATCACCATTTCCCAAAAACAGGTGGATATTGCGAATCAAAAAATTCGACTGGCGGGTTTAAATGATGCTATTACTATTACAAAAGGCGATTATCATTATTTAGAAAATCATTACAGCGTTAATACATTTGATAAAGTGCTTTTTTTAGAATCCCTCGGTCATGCGGCTGCACCCGCGCAGACACTGAGGAGTGCGTTCAAAGTGCTGAAACCCGGAGGTTATTTATACATCAAAGATTTTTATACGAAAGAATCCGACGACCCAGCCGAGCAAAAGAAAATACACGACGTAGTTGCCAATATCAATCGCCTTTACACCTACAATACACTGGATTTACACCTGATGATTTCTACACTTCGGCGCACGGGTTATGATATTATTTTTATAAAAAAGCCTGAATATCAAGATGATACAACGACCCGCGCAGCGTTTGAAGCGCGTTTTAATATCAATATTTTTGGAACGTATGAAGCGTTTGCACCCTCTGATTGGTTAGAAATTAAATGCCGAAAACCGGAGTGAATGTAAAAATGATATTTTGATATGGGGATATTTTGCCCTTAGTTTAAGATTTTGATATTTTGAAAAAAATAAAACAAATCGCCGATAAATTGCGGATGCCTGTGTGGTGGTATCATATTGTGCCACCCATAGTAAGTGTTATTTATGCAGTTGCATGGATAGCACAGGTTTCTTTACAAGAGATTTGGTTACCAACGATATTATTTTGTGTAAGTGTAATGACTTCTGCCGCATTTGGTTATTGGCTAAATGACTGTACAGATGTGCAAGAAGATTTACAAGCGGGCAAAATAAATCATGCAGCAGGTTTAACTATTATACAGCGTTTTTTAGTGCTTGTTATATTGGCAATCATAGGCTTGCTGCCTTGGTTATTTTTGCCGCCTGTAAAAACTGCTTGGTGTGCGCTGGGCTTGCTGTTTGTATGTTTCTTTTTGTATTCTATGCCGCCTTTTCGTTTCAAAAATCGCGCCTTACTCGGCGTTTTGTGTGATATTCATTACGGACACGTATTACCAATTATAATCACAGTAGCTACATTTGGCAGTCTTTATTCACCTTTTGAAGCTAAAAAATGGAATTTAATTATTATTTTATTGATTCTGCTTTACATTAAAGGATTCAGAAATATTACAGAGCATCAAATAAATGACCGGAAGAACGACCGAAAAAATGGAGTTTATACTTTTGTAATTGCCATAAAACCGCTTAATGCCGCTCGATTGCTCAGTTTTGTATTAGTTCCAATAGAATTAAGCGTAATCGCTCTATTTTTAGTGCAATGGTCTGTGAAGTTACTTATTACATATTTACTTTTTTTAGCACTTTACGCCTTTTTATTGCAACGTTGGGGCGTGTTCCGGTTGCCGTTGCGGCATCGCTGGTATAAATTTTGGTACATTGCAAATGATTTTTATGAAAGCTGGTTACCCATTTCCATTTTATTCTTAGCAAGTCTGGATAATTGGCAGTATTTAATTTTATTATTAATTCATTTAGTATTGTTCAGTAAAAACATACAGTGGTTTGGATGGATAGTTATAGAATTTAAATCTATATTTTTTATAACTCATAATCCTACTAAAAGTTTAACCTAACGCCATGTGCGGAATCAACGGTCAAATCAGTCTTTCCAAACCTATCGTCTTATTGGAATTCAACGCCCGACGAGATACGCTACAGCATCGAGGACCAGACGATGCACATACTTGGATATCTGATAATGAACGAATTGCATTAGGGCATCGCCGACTTTCTCTACTTGATTTATCCAGCGCCGGTCGGCAGCCTATGAGCAATGAAGACGGTACGTTATGGCTTACTTTTAATGGTGAAATTTATAACTATTTAGAAATTAGAAAAATATTACAACAAAAAGGTCATATTTTCAAATCTACTACTGATTCTGAAATTTTATTACACGGTTATGAAGAATGGGGGGTAGAAATATTACAACGGCTCAAGGGAATGTTCGCTTTCGGCATTTGGGATGAGAAAAAGCAGCAATTGTTCCTTGCGCGTGACCGTTTTGGCATCAAACCACTTTATTATGGCTGGCTCGGCGACCAATTTTATTTTGCATCTGAGTTAAAAGCGATTATTTACAGCTTACCTTCTAAACCAAATTTGAATCGAGCAGCTATTTGTGATTACTTAGCATATCGTTTTGTGCCCAGTCCTTACACAATTTGGCAGGATTTATATAAAATCCATCCGGCACATTACTTGTTACTTGATTTTAATAATAATGGCAGAACAATAGAAACTATTCAATATTGGAATTTAACCACTACTCGACATAAAGTAAATGATACAGATGCGATTTTAAAAGTGCATGAATTGATCGAAACAAGTGTAAAGGAACACCTTAGAAGTGATATTCGAATTGGTGCTTTTTTGAGTGGTGGTTATGATAGTAGTGCGCTAGTCTATTACATGACGCAGCAAAAGTATCCGGTGAAAACGTTTTCTATTGGCTTTGAAAATTGGGAACAGAGTGAGCACCATGCTGCAAAAATAGTGTCAGATCATTTGAACGTTGAAAATTATAATACCATTGTAGGTGATGAACAGTTGGATTTGGTGGATAAACTGGTCTATCACTATGACGAACCGATAGCAGATATTTCTATTATTCCTACTTATTTAGTAAGTCAACTCGCCCGGCAGCATACTAAAGCCGTTTTTTCAGGCGAGGGTGCAGATGAAATATTTGCAGGCTACACTTGGCAAAAAAATATCGCAAAATATAATAAACGAAACACTTATTTAGCTTTTATCGGCGGCTTGTATAATAAAGCAAATAATATTTTTGTGGAGCGATACGCCGAAGCGATGGCAATGGGACGTTTTAATACCTCCAATTTGTCCCAATATCTTCATCCTGAAATGCAACCTTACCTTCCAAGAAATAGTGAATGGTTCTACAAAAAGTATTATCATGTTTTTGATTCGCCCTTAAAATCATTTCAATATCTGGATATAAAATCGTTTATGGCAGAGTTGGTGCTGACGAAAATAGATCGGGCTTCTATGGCGCATTCTTTGGAAGTACGAGTACCTTTTCTTGATCATGAATTGGTAGAATATTTATACAATTTACATGAAAATGTTTATTTTAAGAAAGGTATTACTAAATATTTGCTTCGTTCGATTATTAAAAACGTGCTGCCGGCAACCATTCTACAACGTCAAAAACAGGGCTTTGTAGGCCCTGACCGTTATTACATGAATATAGATTGGTATGCTAAACATTTATCAGGAAGTCGGTTGGTGAAAGAGAAAATTATTCGTGCTGAAGCAATTATTATTTTATTACAGCAAAAAGATCATTGGAGATTGTGGAAATTAGTGGTGTTAGAAAAGTGGCTACAAGTTTGGTATTGATAAAGACAAGGTGTAGCAGATTTTGAAAATCCGCCACACCTATTAAAAATTCATTATGTTGGCTCAAGAATTCACTCCTTTTTCAAACAACATTATAGGCAAATATAATGCGGAGCGTGCGCCGAGTATGCGTCATAAACTTTGTCATGCGCCTTTTCAAAGTTTATATTTTGGTAGAGACGGAAAAGTGACTGCCTGTTGTTATAATCGAAATGTAATATTGGGTAGTTACCCAAAGCAAAATTTACTGGATATTTGGCAAGGAGAAGTTGTCCAAAAAATGCGGGCAGAAATAAGCGAAGCAACGTTTGCCACCGGCTGTGATTACTGCGGCAATCAATTAGAAGCAGGCAATTTTGGTGGTTTACACGCTCGGTCATTCGATCATTATGCGTTGAAAAATCCTACTAATTTTACAACTAATAAAAATTGGTTGAAAGGTAAAGTTGCAGGTTTTTATAAAAAAATGCAACAAATCAGTTTTTCATTTAAAAAGAAATTATTACAAGATAACACAATTAGCCAGCCATTTCCTCGTGCTTTAGAATTTGAATTAAGTAATTTATGTAATTTAGAATGTGCCATGTGCTTTGGAGAATTTTCTTCTTCTATCCGAAAAAATCGAGAAAATCTGCCTGCCTTACCCATGTATTATGATGAAGATTTTGTACAGCAATTAGAGATATTCATTCCTCATTTACGAGAAGCTAAATTTTTCGGCGGAGAGCCTTTTTTAGTACCTATTTATTATGAAATATGGGAACGCATCATGGAATTAAATCCTGCTACTACCATTCACATTACTACTAATGCCACTATTTTAAATGAGAAAGTAAAGCGTGTACTAGAAAAACTAAATGTGGTGCTTATTTTATCAATAGATTCTTTTCAAAAAGAGACATACGAGAAGATTCGTGTGAATGCGCAGTTTGAAAGGGTTATGGAACATTTAGATTATTTTGAAAAAGTAGCTAAACAAAAGCAAACGCCTTTTTCTATTGCAGTGTGCCCTACTATTCACAACTGGAAAGAAATACCAGCTATGGTTCAACGTTGTAATGAAAGTAGTTTTTATATTTATTTTAATACGGTTTGGTTTCCTTTTGAGCTTTCTTTACGCAGTCTCCCCGACTCTGTTTTACAAGAAATTATAATACACTATGAAGATTTTATAAAAAACTCAAATTGTATTCACTCTATTGGTAAGCATAATTTTAATATATTAAATGGACTTATTCAACAACTAAAAAAATGGCAAGCCCTGTTGAGACAAAAAGAATTTAGAAATAAAGAACGGGTGACAAAAATCGAAGAAAAATTAAAATTATTGAAAAATGATTCGATGTATCAGGCACTACAATCCATCAATCAGCAATTAGAAAACAATCAACAAAACATTGATTTTCAGCTCCTTAAACAAGAGGCTATGAATCGAAATAATACGCAAGTGTTTGTACGCGATTATTTCTTGACACTTATGCAGGGTATCAATGCTTATATGGAAGAAAAAGATGTAGTAGAAATAAATGAAGCTATGCTACTTCGGATAGATAATTTGTGTAAAAATTTACTATTACAAATGAGTCAAAAAGAAATCATGGCACGATTATTACATAACGATCCACGCCATACTGGTATCTATATCATCAATACGCAACTTATTGATATTCAGGAACCCGAAAAAATATTTTTAGAACTTGCTTCTATCTAATTATAGCGTCTTATGCCTAAAAATAAATACGTTTTTGCAGTTTGTGGCGCTGCTGTCCACATCCATACGCTTCATTTTTCTTTAGAAATGCTTAAAAAACGTACACAATATGAAATTATAGTTGTAACAGACCCCTCAAGAAATGAATTTCCTATTCACCATGATACGATTATAAATATTGCGACACCTTCCGAATTCACTCACCATCAGGCAGCTATCTATTTAAAAACGTCTTTATATAAAATTTTACCAAATGATGCTCTATATTGCTATCTCGATAGTGATGTGGTAGCGGTGCGCGCCAATGTTGACAGCATATTTGACTATTTCACTGCTCCCATTACCTTTTGCACCGACCATTGTACAATGAAAGCTTTTAGCCCAACTGCCGTACATGATACATTTTATGACGCCTTATTAGAAAAGCAGGAAAAATTAACTCGTTTATATGAACATTATTGGCGCGAAGAAGAAAGACAGAAAGAATTAGCTGGTACCCATTTACAAAAAATAACGCAATTAAAACATCAATTTAATCAAAAACGTCCCCTGCATGCAAGCACATTGAAAAATAAAGATTTATTGTCTATTCTTTTTAGTAAAATCATATATCAATATATTTATAATTTAAACATTTTAATTACAGAATCTGCGAATCGCATTCAGCAATTAGAAAAATTACATCGCCGTTGTTTTAAGCTGCCTTTAAATTTTGATTTATTTATTAATGAGCAAGGCTATCAATATGATGCTACAGCTGAAAAATGGTATGGTATAGACGGGACATTTATTTACGAAGAAAACCTGATTGTTAGGCGAATAGAGGCTACGAGCGCATTTCGTTGGAATAGGTCTGCGCAACAATGGTATGATGAATCAGGTAATAATATTTCTACGATTGAATCCGATAAATTAAGGCAATTAATTCAATATAAATTTGATTTACAAATTGAAGATGAACATTGGCAGCACTGGAATGGTGGTGTTTTTTTATTTGATCGTTCTTCCCACACTTTTTTAGAGCGTTGGCATCTATGGACGATGGAAATATTTAAAGACTCGGCTTGGAAAATTCGGGATCAGGGCACACTCATCGCTACTGTGTGGGATTTTAAGTTACAACACCACCCTACTTTACCGATTGAATATAATTTAATAGCTGATTTTTATCATCCAACATTACAATATAAAGGTCAATTTGTTTTTGATATCAACAATAACAAAAGAAATATTAAACCTTACTTTATACATATTTATCATCACTGGGGCAATACAGAATGGCAAATTTGGAATGACGTAGCACGGCTTTCTAAAATCGAATAAAAGCTGTATTTTGCTAAAATCACCATGTAAAGTGATATTTTCCCGAACCAGCTTCTATTATTACAAAATCATCTTTTTTACTTACTTTCAATTCCTTGGCTACGTTAAGTAGGTTATTACTTTCTTTTACAGATTCCATATTTTTAGTTGGAATATAAATAGTAACTGTTGTGTTTACAGGGATATTTACATCCAGTTCTACTTGGTTATTTACTAATTTCCATCCAGCGCTTACATTGCCATAATACGTTTTTAAGCTTGCTTTGGCATTTGTCAATCCACCTCCAATATGGGGTTTTATTATAATTTTCTTATATCCCGGCGCATCTTCCTGAACGCCCGCCACCGTGCGGTACATCCAATCGCCAATCGCGCCATACGCATAATGGTTGAAGGAATTCATGCCTGGCGTTTGAAAAGTACTGTCGGGCTTGATGCCATCCCAACGCTCCCAAATCGTGGTCGCACCCATCTTCACTGGATATAACCAAGACGGATAGGTTTCCTGCATCAACAAGGTGTAAGCCAAATCCGTATGCCCAAACCGAGTTAACACATGACATAAATAAGGTGTACCTAAAAAGCCGGTTGTCAAGTGATTATTATAAGATTTAATATTATCCGCCAAACGCTCCGCCGCTTGATGACGCATAGATTCCGGCAACATATCAAAATTTAAACTCAAGACATATGCCGTTTGTGAACTGGACACGAGACGCCCAGTCGAAGTTGTATATTCTTTTATAAAAGCATCTTTAATATTTTTTAAAAGCTGCGTATATTTTGTAATATCTTCCTTCTTATTTAACACTTCTGCTGTATTTATTAATAACTGTGTAGAATGTGCAAAGAAGCATTGCGCAATTAAATATTTATCTGTAATGGCCGACCTGCCATCATTGTCATCAAATGGACGATAAAAAAGCCAGTCGCCAAAGTGAAAACCCTTATTCCACAGGTAGTTCGTACTGTTTTGCTCCATAAAACCAACCCAGGCTTTCATGCTCGGATACTGGTCTTCCAAAATTCGTTTATCGCCGTACGCCAAGTATATCGTCCAAGGAATAATCGTCGCTGCATCTGCCCACCCTGCGGAACCAGTCGCGCCCGCGCCCAAAACGTTCGGCACCACATGTGGTACGCTGCCATTGGGCAATTGATCTGCCGCTACATCCTTCAGCCATTTAGCAAAAAAATTATGCGATTGCATATTAAAAGTTGCCGTGCGTGCGAATGCCTGCGCGTCACCCGTCCAGCCGAGGCGCTCATCGCGTTGTGGACAATCGGTTGGCACATCCAAAAAATTACCTTTTTGTCCCCACTGAATATTGTGTTGTAATTGATTGACTAATGGATTAGAGCATTCAAACGTCCCACTTGGCTCCATATCAGAATATAACGCTACTGCTGTAAAATTTTCAGGCTTCAGTTCTCCAGGAAAACCTTCCACTTTTATATAACGAAATCCCTGAAAAGTAAAATGTGGCTCAAAAAACTCATCTGCGCCGCCTTTTAAAATATAATTATTTTGCTGTTTAGCAGGACGAAGGTTTTCGGTGTAAAAATTTCCAAACTTATCCAATACTTCTGCATGATATAATGTAATTTTATCTCCTGCATTCCCACGCACTTTCACTTGCACCCAACCGACCAGATTCTGACCAAAGTCAACTATTTGCTCGCCTTTCGGGGTTTTAAAAATTTTAATCGGCTGGAAGGTTTCTTGCTTTTCAACCGGCTCGTTATAAGTTGCAATTAATTTGGAATAATCCGTTCCGATTATTTTCACTGGCGGCCAATCTTTATCAGTGTAACTTGCTGTATTCCAACTATCTTTCTCTTTCCGCGCATCAATCGTTTCTCCATTATAAATCTCCGATTCCAAAATACTGCCCGTAGACGACTTCCAGCTTTCGTCGGTTATCACGGTTTCTTTAGTTCCATCTGAATAATTTATTTCTAATTGCAATAACAATGCTACTTCCTTTCCATAAAAATTCTTCTGTCCACTAAATCCGATATAACCACGATACCAACCACTGCCGAGCGCAACACCAATTGCATTATTACCTACATTTAGCAAATTTGTTACATCATAAGCCTGATATTGCAAGCGATTATTATAAGAAGTCCAGCCGGGCGTAAGGCAAGCGTCCCCTACCCTTTTGCCGTTGAAATGTGCTTCATATAAACCTTTTGATGTAATATATACTGTCGCCGATTGAATTTTCTTTTTAGTTGTAAATTGCTTACGAAACAGCGGGCTGGCTCGCATCAATGTATCTTCTTGATATCCAACGCCAATCCATTTTGCTTTCCAATCGGATGATTTTAGCAATCCCATTTGCCACGAAGCGGTTTCACTCCACGCCGAGGTGTTGCCCTGATTATCCCAAACCCGCACTTGCCAATAATATTTTTGATTCGATACTAATGGCATTCTACTCTCATAAGGCACTAAAACAGATTGATCGGAACCAACTTTGCCGGTTGTCCAACTTACATTTTTATTTTTCGACAGATTAACTCCATCCTTTCCGACTCTAATTTCGTAAGCCGTTTGCATTACATTTCGTTTATTCGATTGTAATTGCCAAGTAAAGCGCGGCTGTGCGACATCTAAGCCGATTGGATTTAGAAGATTTTCGGTGAGCAAATTTGTGACCGAAACTTGTGCCGTAACAGACATACCTGCCAGCACGAGCAAGCAGCAAAGGAAGCGTTGTTTCATTACATTACCATTTTAGTGCCCAAATTTAGTAAAATATCGGGATTTGCTATTGTATACCAAGAAATAGATTTGACCAAAGCGACTATTGTGTCATTTCTAAAGTGCTTCCCATTCTAAACGCAATTTTTTTGGAAACTTATTTACTACCAAATTATAAGAATGGTCAATCAATTCTTGTATCGAATTATCCTCCAAATCGCCTTCACAGGACACGGTATTCCAATGTTTTTTATCAGTGTGGTAGCCGGGGACGATTTCGGGGTGTTGCTCGCGGAGTTCAAGGGCGCGGTCAGGGTCACACTTGAGCGTGATGTTGAATTCAGGGCTATCCAATCCAGTGATGGCGAACATTTTACCCATTACTTTTAACACCAAAGTATCTGGCCCGAAAGGGGTGGTTTCTTCCACTCCTTTTTTGGATAAACAATACTCTCGGAAATCTTCAATATTCATACCCTATTTATTATTGCTCGTTTCTTGTTTGACGTTGACAATTCAATATTGAGATATTAGGATATTTTTTCTCCTAGGATGTGAACGTTTTTATTTGAGGTCAACGTCTCGCGTCTGGTATCTCCCTATCTGGTATCTGGCATCTTTTAAAAATCATAGTCTTAAAAATGGAATGGTCGTCGAAATAAAAGGTAATTTTACCATTTCTGCCGGTAACTTGCAAAGAAAAACCCAAATACATGAAACGCCTAATTTTCCTATTATCTATTTTGCTTACCACTTTTGCAGCATTACGTGCCAATGATTCGACTAAAATACGCTCCATCTTTGATGATTTTTACCAGCCAGCCCGGATTTTGGAAATGACCCTCCAATTTGATTGCAAAAAATTGATTCGCCACAAAAATAAGGAAGAAAAATTTCTGGCTACGCTTACTTTTCAAAGTACGAATGGCGATACGATGACGCAGTCCATTCACATCAAGTGCCGCGGAAAAATGCGACTCAGCGTGTGCACTTTCCCACCGTTGAAATTGGATTTTGATAAAGATAGCCTCCGACAAATGGGCTTGTTTGCAACTGCCGACAACCTCAAATTGGTAACGCACTGCGCCAGTAGTAAACTCAACGATGCGCAAGTATTAAAAGAATTGTTGGTGTATAAATTGTACAATATCATCACAGAGAAAAGCTTTCGGGTACAACTGCTGCGCATGAAATATGTGGACTTAGATGGCAATTTGTACGCCGATGAACTCGCTTTTTTGATGGAGCCGACCGAGGCGGTTGCGTATCGTATTGAGTGCCGTGAAAGTGCAAAAAATGTTTTGGCGTTGACGGAATTTGATGCGGTGAGTTATAATCAAATGGTGCTTTTCGAGTATATGATTGGCAATGTGGATTGGAGTATTCCGGCGCGGCATAATGTGGAATTGCTCAAGTCGCTGCAAAATGGTTTTCGGGTGGTGGTGCCGTATGATTTTGATTATTCGGGTGTGGTGAGTGCTTCCTATGCCGTGAATGATGAGCGCGTCAATCAAAAGTACTTAGGTGAACGGGTAGTGTTGAGTGGATTTACAGATGAAGCAGCATTTCAAGATGCCGTAGCCCATTTTTTAGCCAAAGAAGCAACCATTTTTGATACTTGCGCCAATTTTACCCATTTGGAGGAAAAAGAACGTACGCAAGTAATTAAATATTTAAAACCATTTTATGACTTGATGAAAGAATCGAAATTAAACGCCGGTAAACTAAAAACCAGCAGTAATAGGTAAGTTTACAGTAGGCAATTAAAATTTTCAAAAAGTCCTTCAATCTGGTAATTGAAGGCTTTTTTTTTGTCAACTATCGCGCTGGCGACACTGAAAAGCTTGAATACCGTAGCCGCGCCAACACTTTTAATATTTTTTAACACCGTATCTTTGTCGTATCAAAATCAAACAATATTCATTATGAAAAACTTTCTTTTTTTAATTACTTTTCTTTTCATTTCGGTTATTAGATTAAATGCACAAGATAATGCTGTTCGGCAAAAACATTATAATCTGGATAAAAATGAACTGGCATTGGACGGTTATGACGCTATTTCTTACTTTACAGCTAAAAAGCCAGTAGAAGGAAATACAAAATGGAGCTATAAATATAAAGGTGTAAATTACCGCTTTAGCAGCAAAGCCAATAAAAATGAATTTGCAAAAAATCCTGCAAAATATGAACCTGCCTACGGCGGCTGGTGTACGTATGCGATGGCAAAAGATGGCGAAAAAGTGTCGGTAGATCCGTTAACGTATAAAATTAGTGATGGGAAATTATTACTTTTTTATAAAACAGCTTTTAAAAATACTTTGTCCATTTGGAATAAAGATAAAAAACCAGAAGTAGAACGCTTAAAAAAAGGAGACCAATATTGGAAGGAAATTATTGAATGATTACAAAAAAAATTAGAATTAGTTATAAATCCTAATTTGCCTTATCTGTTTAGTAATTCAAAATTTGCAAAACTTAAAATCAACTATTATTATGAACAAGACAACCAAAATCATTTCTTGGATCGTGCGCATCGTCGCAGCCGTTATTTTATTACAAACTTTATTTTTCAAATTCACCGCACATCCAGATAGTGTGTACATATTCAGCCAGTTAGGGCTGGAACCTTGGGGACGAATTGGACTGGGCGTGGTGGAGTTGATTACAGCTATTTTGTTACTTATTCCGCGTACCGCTTGGCTTGGTGCACTGATTGGTTTAGGTACGATTAGTGGCGCTATTTTTGGGCATTTGACACAGTTGGGCATCAGCGTAAATGGAGATGGTGGCAAACTGTTTGCGTTAGCAGTCGTGACTTTTGTGTGCTGTGCCATCGCGCTTTATCTGCATCGTGGAGATATTCGGATTCCGTTTATTACTAAATACGGTGTAAAATAAGTTTATTTATATAAATCTTGTTGCACTTCTCTCGCAGCTCGTATCGCATTATTGGAACGCGGATGACGCGGATTTGGCGGATTTGAGCGGATTTTTTCGCTCCGTACATTTTCCCCACCCAAAAAGCATATCAAATTACTTAAATTACAGTGTAATAAATCGCAAGCGGTTTGAAATAAATTAGGTGATGTCATCTTTGAGAACGGGTGACATCACTGCCTCTTTTTTCGGTTTCCGAAATTTTGTATTAATAAAAAATACGCCAGTGAGCATAATACCAGCCGCTATGATAGATTGTAATGTCAATTGTTCATTATTAAATCCCCAACCGAGAAATACCGCAATAACTGGATTGACATAAGTAGAAGTCGCTACTTTTTCGGGCGAGACCCGCACCAACAGATAATTAAAAGCAGAAAAGGCGAGGATGGAACCAAATATTAAAAGATAGACCCAAGAAAGTGCGGATTTAGCTGTTATTGCATTGATATCGAAGCCTTTATACTCGCCACTCAGTCCACTTGCCAGCAGTAAAAATATGCCACCCGACAACATTTGCATTCCAGCCACTTGTACCGAAGATTTCGGCAAATCTGCTTTGCTTACAAAAATCATGGCATACGCCCACGCAAAAATGCTTCCAAAAATGACAATTATACCTATAATCATGTTCTGATTTACAGTAAAAGTATCTTGATTCACCAGCAAAGTCACGCCGATAATACCCAAAATACTACCGATGACGTTATTCCAAGTCGGGCGCTTTTGATATAATGCCCAGAGTAGCAGCACCACAATAAGCGGATCAACAGAAACAATCAATGCGGCGATGCCCGTATCTACAAATTGTTCCGCCCAAACGACTGCGCCCGTACCGATAGACAACAGTAAAATGCCGGAAATTATGCCGTTGCGCCATTGCATTTTAGTTGGTTTCGGCAGTTTCATTATTCTTGCAATCACAGTCATAATCAACCCGCCTACTACAAAACGCGACCCCGACATCAACATCGGCGGAATGCTCTGAATCGCCCAAAAATTAACCAGATAGGTAGAACCCCACACGATATAAATCACGGCAAAGGCGGCTATGATGCGTATAAAATCTCGGTTTGGCATAAAAAAGATTTTTACAAATTACAAAGAATTGGTAGGTGTTTAGGAAAACCTTACTGCAAATAGAAAAGTTTTTGGATCGAACTTTTCCACAAAAATGACATTTTGTAGATTTGTCTGTTTATCATTGCAAACGATTTCACACAAAGTCACAAAGCCGCAAATTTTATAAAATTTAAGGCTCAATTATGATTTCAAGTTGCTTTTTAGGATTGGGCTAAAGCCCAGAAGTGGTCTACTATTTTATCCCCGCGCTAAAGCGCGGGGCAACTAATTGTCAACGTTTTACCAGTTGCCCCGCCATTTATGGCGGGGTTAAAAGCAAAACCTTACTCGGCTTTAGCCAAATTTTTACACAGCAACTTGAAACAAGAATAGAGCCAAATTTAATTTTAAAACGGATGCGTTATTACAAATAATTCGGTCTCGTAGTTCAACGGATAGAATAGGCGTTTCCTAAACGCTTGATTCAGGTTCGATTCCTGACGAGACCACTTTTGATTTTTAAAATTATTAAAATACTTGGTATGATGTTAAGTACCTTAGAAGATTTGCAACAGAAGGAAATTATAGATATATTAAGATATGAGCCTAAAAGGTTAATAAGTGCAAGCCCTGCATGGATTGGACATTTGCCATTTGCTAATTTTTTGGTGAAAAAGATAAAGCCAGAAATCATAGTTGAATTAGGAACGCATACCGGCAACTCTTTGTGCGGATTTGCACAAGCGGTAAAGGAAGCAGATTTACCTACCCAAATATATGGCGTTGACACTTGGCAAGGCGATAAACATGCCGGAACTTACGCAGCGGAAATTTATCAAACGCTAAATAAATACGTTGTTACTGAATTTCCTAAGGTGAAGCTCTTGCGAATGATGTTTGATGAAGCACTGGCTCATTTTCAAAATGAAAGCGTTGACTTATTACATATTGATGGCTTGCACACGTATGATGCAGTAAAGCATGATTTTACGACTTGGCTGCCTAAAGTAAAGCAAACTGGCATTGTTATTTTCCATGATACGCAGGTACAAAATAAAGATTTTGGCGTTTTTCGTTTTTGGGAAGAGATTAAGCAACAGTATACTACTTTTAATTTTCCACACTCAAATGGATTAGGTGTTTTATTTATGCCGGGAGCTTTACAAAAAGTAGATCATAAAGAATTATATGATGCTTTAAAAAATGATTTATTTAGTAAAACACTTATTCACACCGGTGAGTATATTCGTTTGAATAGCCTGGAGCGCGAGGGGCAAAGTATGCGCCGTTACAAATATGTAGCTAAAACTAATGCATTAATAACATTGATCCGAGCATTGGTATGGAAGTCAGTAAGTTCATTAAAAGGTAGTGAATAAATAAGGTATCAAGTAAAGTAATATTTTTCCAAATCGCGTTTTACTGTTCACAAATTACAATAAATGCAAGAATCTCCCTATATCAAGCGGGACGTGAGTTGGCTGGCTTTCAATCATCGGGTATTGCAGGAGGCACAAGATAAGCGGGTGCCGCTGTACGAACGTATTAAGTTTTTAGCGATTTATAGCTCTAATCTGGATGAGTTTTTTCGGGTGCGAGTGGCGTCGTTGCGCAGTTTTAAGGATTTGAAGAAAAAGACGCGGAAAGCACTGGCGGTGAAGCCGAAAAAGGAATTAAAGCAGATTCAGCAGATGGTGGCGCAGCAGCAACAGATGTTTGGGCGCATTTTTCGCGGGGAGATTCTACCGGCATTGCAGGAAAAAGGGATTTATTTAATTGATGAAACCGCTTATGATGAGGAGCAGCGTCATTTTGTAACGAAGTATTTTACAACGCATATTCAACCTTTACTAAAGCCCGTTTATCTAACTGAAAATGAGCCACTTCCGTTTTTAGAAAATGCGCAGTTGTATTTTGTAATACTGTTTCAAGCATCGGAAAAATTGGCAATTGTAAATATTCCGTCTACGCAGCTTTCGCGTTTTGTCGAGCTTCCAAGTTTACATTCAAAACATTACATTACCTTTTTAGATGATATTATACGATACAATTTACATACCGTTTTTGATGAAAAAATAGAAAATGCTTATGCTATTAAACTTTCTCGGGATGCAGAACTAAATATTGAAAATGAATACGAAGGCAATTTAGTAGAAAAGATCAAAAAAGGACTTAAAACACGTAATATCGGATTGCCGACTCGATTTTTGTATGATAGCACCATGTCAGAAGCACTGTTGTTAAAGCTAAAAACCACCTTTCAACTTGGAAAAAACGACCTGATTCCCGGAGCGCGGTATCATAATTTTAATGACTTTTTTAGCTTTCCGAATCCGTTGAAAGATAGTTCTTTACAAGATATTTCATTGCCGCCTCTCTCCCACCCCGCTTTGGAAAATGAGGATTCTTTATTAGCTGCTATTCACAAAAAAGATTACTTGTTACATTTTCCGTACCAAAAATATGATTATGTGATTCGGTTGATTCAAGAAGCGGCGATGGACGCGCAAGTGCAGTCCATTCGTATCACGTTGTATCGAGTTGCCTCTAAATCAGCGATTGTAACCGCATTGTTGGAAGCCTGTGAGCAGGGAAAGCAAGTCACGGTTTTTATAGAAGCCAAAGCGCGGTTTGATGAGGAAAATAATTTGCAATGGGGTGCTAAATTGGAAGCGGCAGGTGCGACCGTATTTTATAGCCAGCCGGGTATCAAAGTGCATAGTAAGATATTGCTTATCAGCCGATTAGAAAATGAAATTTTACAACAGTATGCTTATATCGCTACCGGTAATTTTAATGAAAAGACGGCTCGTCTTTACACGGACCACGCGTTGCTCACTGCCGACCCGCGTTTGACGAGCGAAGTATTACAAGTATTTGATTATTTAGAGCATAAAAAAGAACCGGATTGTAAACATTTATTGGTCTCTCCATTTACCCTTCGGCAACGATTTTTAGAATTGGTAGACCGAGAAATTGCGCACGCACAGGCTGGTAGAAAAGCTTCTATACGATTGAAAATGAACAGCTTAGAAGATAAACGAATGATTGATAAATTATATGAAGCGAGTCAAGCTGGCGTACAAATTCAACTCATCGTACGCGGTATTTGTCGGCTCGTGCCGGGTGTGGAAGGGAAAAGTGAGAACATTGAAATCATCAGTATTGTAGACCGTTTTTTGGAACACGCGCGAATTTACTGGTTTAATAATAATGGAGAAGAAGGGTTGTACATCGCCTCGGCGGATTGGATGACCCGCAATCTTGACCATCGGGTGGAAGTAGCCGTGCCGATTTATAATCCTCAGTTATTTAATGAGTTATGCACGATTTTAGCGATTCAATGGCAGGATAATACGAAAGCACGGCACTTGAACGCAGATTTGACCAATGTTTATAAACCGAAATCGGACATGGAACCGCGTGTACACGCACAACTTGATACTTATCGCTACTTGCAACATAAACCATGATTAAAGGATTAGATTGACTATTCTAAGTTTCTTTTAGCCACATTCGCAGGAAACTGCACTTCCAAAAACGCGCTGAATTTTGTACGTTAAAGGTTTGTAAATTTTATACCTTTGCGCAGTATTTTTCTAAAATTTAAGGCTCATTATAGTGAAAACGCTTAACAAGACAGAAGGAATCAATAACCTGAGAGATTGGGTTTTCAAACAAGTTCATTCTAAAAATTTAGTGTATAATACGTGCTGGGAAGACCCGCGCTGCGACCGCCAACTACTTGAATTACAAGCCGATAGCGAAGTTGTGATGATTACAAGTGCTGGTTGTAATGCGCTCGATTATCTATTGGACGGACCGCAGCAAATCAACTGCGTTGACGTGAATCCGCGCCAAAATGCGCTTTTGCAACTCAAACTCGCTACGTTCAAAGGGGGTGATTTTGATGATTTATTTGCAATGTTTGGCAAAGGTGCGCACCACGAAACACGCGAATTATACGAAGAAAGCTTGCGCGAATTCCTGCCGCCGTATGCGCAGAAATATTGGGATAAAAATCTCAATTATTTCAATGGCAAAGGGATGCGAAAGACTTTTTATCATTACAGCACCTCCGGCACGTTTGCTTGGATGACCAATCAATACTTTAAATCGAAAAAGAAGTTGTACAGCAAAGTACAGCAGATGTTTGAAGCGGATACACTGGAACGACAAGCATCCATTTACTATGAAATAGAGCACAAACTGCTCAACAAGCTCATGGAATGGGTGATGAATAGGCATTTGGTAATGAGTCTGGTGGGTGTGCCGCGCAGTCAGCAAGAGTTGTTCGTGGATAGATATGAGCGAGGCGCGTTGGGTTATGTGCAAGAATGCTTCCGTAAGGTGTTCACAAACATGACTTTACATGATAATTATTTTTGGCGTTTGTACATTAATGGCTCTTATACCGAATCATGTTGTCCGGCATATTTAGAACGAGGTAATTTTGAAACGATTCGCCAACGGGCAAATAATGTAGTGTCGCACAATTCGACCATTAGTCAGTTTTTGGAAAAAAATCCGAAACCGTATTCGCATTACATTTTATTAGATCATCAGGATTGGTTGGCTGCTAATAATCGTCCGGCATTGCACGAGGAGTGGCGCTTAATTTTAGAAAATAGTCGAAAAGGGACGCGCATTTTGTTGCGCTCAGCAGCGCAGACCGTTGACTTTTTTCCAGATTTTGTGCTGGATGCCGTTGAATTTGAACAAGATAAAACCCAAGCTACGCACGAGCAAGACCGCGTAGGGACGTATGCGAGTGTGTATTTGGGAATTGTAAAATAGGGTGATGGGAGGATAGGAGGATAGGAGAAAAGAGGATAAGAGAATGGGAGCATAGGAGAAAAAGCACGTCTAAAGTTGCCTATTTATTTTCCTATCTTTTCATGTTCTTGTCCTCTTATCTTCCTATCTTCCTATTTTCCTATCCTCCCATAAACCTTTCTTTCCCTTGAAAAATTCTATTTCTTTTACCGAAAATGCGACGGAGCAGAATCAGACGATGCGCCGCTATTACAAGTTGCAATCGAAGATATATGACGCGACGCGCTGGACGTTTTTATTTGGTCGCAATCGTATTTTGCAATTGCTGCCGTTTCCGAATAATGCACCGATCCATATTTTGGAAGTGGGCTGCGGTACGGGTCACAATTTGAAAAAATTGGCAAGTATTTATCCAAATGCGCATTTGAGCGGCTTGGATGTTTCTGGTGATATGATTGACCAATCTAAGAAAAATACGAAAGAGTTTGCGAATCGCGTTACGTTGGTAGAAAAACCGTATATGCGTGGCGAAACGCAATTTACAGATAAAGTGGATGTGATTCTGTTTTCGTATTCCCTTACTATGATTAATCCGCAGTGGAAAGACTTGCTCGCACAAGCGCATCAAGATTTGAAACCGGGCGGTGCGGTAGCCGTAGTAGATTTCTACAACTCTAAAAATCAATGGTTTAAAAGTCACATGGGTAATAATCATGTGCGGATGGATGGGCATTTGATGCCTGTATTACGCGCTGATTTTGAGCCATTAGTGGAAGAAGTTAAAGCCGCTTATGGTGGAATTTGGGAGTATTTTATGTTTGTAGGCAAAAAGCGGTAGCAGGTTAGGTGTGGCACATTTTTGCAATGTGCCGCACCTATCTTTTGAGTCTAATTTGGCAACGTCAATAAAAAGCCGATCGTAAAATTACTATCCCAATCAAATACAAAGGTATCTGTGTTGGTTGCGTCTTGAATGGCTCTATAAATATTGATACCCGCTCTTGTCTTTTGCTCCTTCACATCGCTATAATCAGTTGGCGATTTCAGCACCGTGTAACGCTCCTTTCCTGCGCGATGTGTTTTTGCCAACTCAAAAGCCGCACCACCAATGATGAAACACACCTGCCGTTTGTCCGCCGGAATTTTTGCTGCTAAGGCTTTAATATCACTATACACTTTTTCATCCGAGACACCGCCACTTTGAAAATATTTCGAGCCATAGGTTTCTACACTTTTAATCTGACCGCCTTCCATCCAAGAAACTTTGGTATTGCTGGAGCCAATGTCTACTACAAACGCATCTTGTTTGTACGATTCTGGTAGCACGCACGTCAACGCCAATTGCCCTTCGCGCTCCGGTGTCACAGGATTTACGACATAACCCATCTTTTTTAGCTCGGTAGTTATTTTTTGTACGCCTTCCGACTTGCCTGCACCTGAACTTGTTACATAGTGAATATTTTTTGGTAGCACGCCATAATCAAGCATACCGGCGATATATTTTTTCAATCCCTCTCGAATATCCGTTGAAGTCGCCATATTTTCGTACACCAGACTGGCGCCAAATTCTGACTTTTCCAAACTCCAATTTTTCTGATTATCAATATTTACCACAAACGAATTGAAGCCTGTAGCACCTAATTCTACTACGCCTTTCAGCTTGCCATTTGCAGGTTCCGGCGGCGTGAAGTTGAAATTAGAGACGTTGTTGGAGGAGTTGTTATCTGTTTTGGCATTATCCTTTTTGTCTTCATCGGCAGGTGTAGGCGTAACATTGTCATTATTGTTATTGCTGTTGTTATCTACCCGGTCTGTCGTTACTTCTGTTTCAGTTGAAGCAGCTTTGTCGGATTTGCCAGTAAAATATCTAAATGCGAAGAAGGCACCCGCCACTATAACTACTACAAGTAGCAAACGGGAAAACATAGTCAATTTCATAAAGTGTGATTTTTAATGATTCAATCGTTTTGTTTAAGATGTTCAATAGCCGATTTTGACCGACCATTTATACAACACTAAAGTATACAATTTTCCTATTTTACGCCTCTTCTTCCTGTTCTGTTTCCATTCGTTTATGGTGCAATTCATCTTCGGTTTCTTTAAATAGGGTGCGTAAAACCTCAAACTCCTTGTCTGCTTTGATTTTTCGCGTGCGTGCCGCTTCAATCATTTCTTTCCAAAGACTGCGCAAATGCTGCTCTAATTCTAACAAAGTAGGTAAATCATACGTGAATTCCAGCTTGCGTTGTAGGTCTAATAATCGGAAACGAAATTTATCTAAACGGCGCTCCGAGATTTGCCGACGCAATTGATAGAATCCCAAATAAGCAGAACTTAAAATAGTCACAATGCCTAATGCCAATGCTAAGAGGTCCGAGTAGCGTTCAAAAAAAGTAGGTCGGTCGCGATCATAATATTGGCGCACGCCGTCGTGCAAAGGAAATCGGGAGAGCGTCGTCCCCTCATTGACCGGCAAAGCCGTGAAGAGTGCATTTTTATTGGCGAGTGCTTCTCTATTGGTCAGCAAATATTGTATAAAATCATAAACCACAACATCATCGGTCTTTTCATTGGTAATCAAGATATTATCAACTGCTAACGTTACAATCGGTATTATCGGATAATCGCCGTACAAGCGCATCGGCAGCACGTAAGGCTGCGCATAAAGATATTTCATACAAAAGCCATCCACGCTGGCACCTCGTCCCAGCCGGTCGAGCGAGTCAAAATTCCAGATGCGAGCACCTTGATTGACCATCTGGCGGATGCGGGCATTGTTGAAACCAGTAAGCGAGCAGCTAATTTCAATAGAATCGTTTAAGACATTTTCTTCATAAGAAGTATAAATAAATTTACAAGTAGTGGTGTCAATATTAAATTCTTCACACAGCCGTTTGAGGAAGGGTTGCACGCCACTATCATGCGGTCCTACTCCAATGCGACGACCTGCAAATAAATCTTGAAGCGTAGCTGCCTTTACAGTAGGTGGATAAACGATAAACAAAACCTGTGGATATAATCGCAATACGGTGCGCAAGTCATGGGTGGAGCTATCCGGCAGTACAATGTCATTTTGCACCAAGGCAAAATCCACTTCGCCTTCCTTTAGCGCTTTTGCACGCGCGAGGCTTCCTTGTGTGATGCTATCGGCTTGCACTTGATATTTTAGCCCATTATTAAAGGTCTCAATAATAGCGTTGCCCAATTCATAATTGCTCGTACCCACTGGTCCTGTAGCAATTACAAAATCTTTTTTTGTTGATTGGTTGCAATTTGTCAGTAGCAACAGTAAGCACATTACACTCCAAAAAGCACGGCAAGAGTAACTTCTCATGGTAGTAAATATAAAAGAAAAAAATTAAATTGGGCAGGTGACTTTGATTCTAATTGATGTAAGAATAGGAATTATATAATAAAAAAAGGACGACTCAAGTGAATCGTCCTAACGGTGGGTGGCTAACCGGGCTCGAACCGGCGACCTCTGGAATCACAATCCAACGCTCTAACCAGCTGAGCTATAACCACCAGGTTGATGTGCTGATCCCGCCGTGCGGGACAAGTTGTGCGAATATGCCAATTTCTCCCGCGGAACACATTTTTTCTTGATACAAAATGGCTGCTGAACAACTGTCAAACAACCACTCTTTATAAAGCGATGCAAATATAAAAAAGTTCCTTAAAAATTGGATTTTACCAGCCGAAGTTTTTTTGATTCTCTACTTTTGAGCGAAACAAACACATTTATGAAAAACACGACGCTTTTCTACACCATTTTATTATCCTTTTTTGCTTGCAAACAAGATATGAATCGAACTGCCAATGAAGAAGTAGCCAGTATTCCAGTGCAGTTGGTTTGTGAGGATATAGGTTCTACCGATGAATTACCCAAATATGCCGTGTACGCCATCATAAGCGAACGCAAAACGAAAATGCTGGAAGTTGCTTCTGGTTGCCAAGTCATTGAAAAGGAACAATATGGCGATTTCCAAATTCCGATGGATGCTGCGATGGCAGTGGGCGGCTGGTGGGCAGGTGCAGGCGATTATTTTTATGCACAAAGCACGGATAATAAAGTGGTCATTTTTCACGCCGTGATAGATGAAGCGCAGACGGATACGGATTATAATTATCAAAAAATAGCGACTTACAAAGACGGAAGATTTACGGTGAATCCACCAATTTTACAATAAGGTATAAAACACTGATTTTTTATGATGGTTATGATTTTTTACATTTTACATTTTACATTTTACATTTTACATTTTACATTTTCTTAATCTTTTTCCCAGAATTTCCATTTGATGCCTTCCATGTTTCGGCGGTTTTTCTTCTTTTTGTCTGCGCCAAAGAAGTTAGTGTCTCGTTTTATAATTACATATCGGAGAGAAATACCGGTCTGGGTATAAAATTTCTTTTCGCCACCACTGAGATTAATAGCAGGTTTAAAATCGTAAGAGAGGTTCAACCGTCCTAACGACAACTCAAGTCCACCAATCAAGGTCAAGCCAAATGGGTCTTTGTAAGGCACTTCGTTGGCATCATTTTCATTGATCCAGCCTTTATGAAAGCCGCCGCCGTAGTAAATGTTGAGTCGCCGCGTGAGGACGGGAAAGTGCTGCGCTCCCATTAGTGTTAGTAATACTTCTTCGCGTTGTAGACTGGATTGGAAAAGCCCTTCCAATGTTGTTTTTTTTGCAATACGTTGTTTGACGGTAAGTCCCCAGTCAGTGCCGAGGCGCATCCCTGCTGCGGTGTTGTAGGATTGAGCGAAAGCGTTCGATACGCTAATGAAAAGTAAAATGACAAGGAATATTCTATTCATTTTCACCAAACGCTGGCGCTGTGTTAAGTAGTATTATTGTTTTCAAAATATTTTCTTAAAAAAAAAGGTGCCGCACTTCCAAAGTGTGGCACATCTATATCGTGTTAAATCTGCCGCACTTTGGAAGATGTGCCGCACTTCCAAAGTGTGGCACATCTATATCGTAATAAATCTGCCACACTTTGGAAGTGCGGCAGATTATCACGACTCAAAAAAACTATCATACTGATTCCGATGATTGACTTCCCGCACCGGCTCTTTGACAGGCGCATTCAAATCCAACACATCGGCATCATTATTCGCTTTGGAAAGCAAACTATTTTTCTCTTCTCCGAGGATGAGTGACACGCCTTCGCGCTCCCACTTTTCGAGCATTTTCAAGCCTTCTTCTTCAAAAATACCATTTTGCAAATCCACCGAATCCATAAAATTGGCAGACATTTCCATAAAGCGCTCCATCTCTCCCACCTTATTAGCTACATCTACGGTAATGGCTTCCATCGCTTGGTCAAACATCGCCCGCTGATCTGGGTCACCGCTGATAATGCTCATCGCCGAGCGCATCGCGCCGTGACTTGCGTGGATGGCTTTGCGTTCTTGCTCTTTCACAGCTACCTGATCCTGAATGTCTTCCATCAGGATTTGTGAGTTTTCATACATCTTTGTCAACACCCGATATAACACTTCCATTTTACGGTACAAATCTTCGAGCCGCATATTCGATTCTTTCAAACGCCCGGCTTGACGCGATTTCAGAATCATAATATTTTGCTTATCCGCATCGCGCGCTTTGCTTGCCATATTCAGACTGCTTTCAATCTGTTTCTGGTTATTCACAATCACTTCTTTGAGCTTGTGCATTTGTCCGCGCAATTGTGCAATCTGTTTATTCATCTTACGCAGATTTTCTTTCAAATTATCCACATAAGTTTTCAGAATACCAATGGGGTCTATTTGCACAAAAATACCGGTGATCCAGCGCATTACACTTTTATACATATACCACACGAGGTTGCGCATCTTCGGGTCTAGCACCATATAAAGCAGCGCGCCCAAAGCTACCAATGTACCGGCAAGTGCAATTGTACTCGATAATATAAGAGGCAGCACTTGATACAATAGGTAGCCGCCACCAATGACTAACCCTGCCAACACCAGCATTCCAGTGGTACCTTCGGGGCGTTGCCAAAATGATTTCGGTTTAAATTCGTTATTATAAGTTTCCATATCTTTTTTTTGGTAGCGGGAAGATGGTAGAGAGTATAAGGATTCGCTTTTTATTGGTCCCTCTACCATCTTCCCTTTACAAATTTAGTTCAACTGTAAAAATAAGAAGCGTTTTCTCAATCACCAATAACAAATAACTAATAACATGGTTTTTATTTCAAAAACTGCTTCATATTTTCTATATCTGTTGTAATCTGTTGTGCCAAAGCAGTGTAAGAAGCCGTAAAATTACTTTGCGTCGTCTCCACTTTTACCGTCGCTTCTGAAATTTCTTTTTGCAATTGTCCAACTTGCTTTTTATGTTCTTCAATTTCTTGGTTTAATCGCTTGATTTGCTCGGTTTTCGCCTGAATATTTTGTTCTAATTTTTCAATTTCACCCTCTCGATTGCCAATTAATTTAGTGCGCTGATTATTAACCGCTTGTGCAAATTTTTGTTCCTCACTTTTCAACACATCTAAATATTGCTGCGCCGATTGTGTCAATTTTTCCGACGTTGCACCCATTGTTTGCGCCATTGCAAAAGCAGATTGATAGCGCGTGGCATCATCCATGGACATCTTCTTGAGTGATTGCAGCGACTGTTTAAATTCCATATAATCAAACCCCACTGGATTCGATTGCTCCATCGCTTTGAATAAAATATCGCTAAATTCTTGCGTCACTTGCCCCGGTCCGGCGGTCGTTGGCGTTGTAACAGGAGCTTCCATTTTGGGTGCAGCCGTTTGCGTTTTATTGTTAGATTTAGGCTGCTCTTTTGATGCCACTTTTGCATTTTCTTCCTCTACGATGAATAACGACTTGATATTTTTAAACATAAGTTATTTATTTTGTAATAAGACGACTCAAGTGCCGGATTGGTTCCAACCATCTACTTTCCATCGTCCAAAATCGGAAATTTTCTACAAATTAAGCACATTTTGCTGATTTGCCGATGTGCGAATGGGCTGATTCTTTTTTATAAAACAGATAAAACACTTATTTCTTCAAAATCTATCCAAAAACGCCCAAATTTGCACCCGATAAACTGCCTACTGCAAACTGTAAACTGCTAACTGAATGCTGACTTTTGATGTAACCATCCCCGTCCTCAACGAAGAACCAACTTTAGAGCGACAAGTAAAGATTTTACACGCTTTTTTAAAACAACATTTCCCCACCGAAAACCAGTGGCGCATCGTCATCGCGGATAATGGTTCCATAGACAAAACGTTTGAAATCGCCACGCGTTTATCGCAAGAAATCGCCGAAATCGCTGTGGTGAAAGTGCCGCGCAAAGGTGTTGGCTTGGCATTGAAAACTTCGTGGGGACAATCGCAAGCGCACATCGTGGGCTACATGGATTTAGATTTGGCAACGGATTTGCCACACTTTTTAGAAACGTATGATGCCATCGCCAATAAAAATTACGACATCGTGTACGCCACTCGTCTGCACCGAAAATCAAAAGTGATCGGTCGCACACTCAAGCGGGAGGTCACTTCGCGGGTTTTCAATTTGCTTTTAAAATTGTATTTAAACGTTCGCTTTTCCGATGGAATGTGTGGTTTTAAATTTTTAAAAAGGTCGGTCTATCCAAAATTACACGAAAACGGAGCAGTAAGCGACGGCTGGTTTTTCTCTACCGAATTACTCACCGTCGGCGAGTGGTTCAAATTAAAAATCTACGAACTCCCCGTGCAATGGACGGACGATGTAAGCAGCAGCCGCGTAAAGATTGGACCGCTGGCGAAGCAGTATTTGAAGGCGATGCAAGAATTGAAAGCAAAGAAAAAGCATTTCAAGCCAGTTCTATAAGGTGCTCTCCTATCACCTTTACGAAGTTTTTGAAGTATCGTAAGTGTATGTTCAAAAATCGTTGCAAATTTTGCAACAAAAATACCTCTACAGCAAATAATCATCTCTACGTGTGCAATTCTCTTGACAAAGAGGCAAATAAAAATAGCACTGCGTGCAATTAACATTACCTTAATACAAAATAGGTAAGCACCGCGTTTCCAGCCGTACACTTA
>CAZJXN010000013.1:46317-56624 GCA_964549655.1 uncultured Saprospiraceae bacterium | reverse complement strand
AAATCAACCGCGTCCGGCGTTGCCCGCCTGGATTATCTATTTCCTCGCCAGTTTAGCCGTCATTATTATGTTGCTGGCTTGTTTTAATTATGCCAATCTCTCGCTCGCCCGTTCGCTCAAACGCGCCAAAGAAGTGGGTATTCGTAAGGTGGCAGGGGCTTTTCGCCATCAAATTGTTTGGCAGTTTCTGACAGAATCGGTTATCCTTTCCTTAGCGGCTTTAGGCGGGGCGCTGCTGCTTTTGAAATTCCTCATTCCAGCATTTTACAGCTTGGATGCCGATATACAGAAAATATTCAATCTGGAAGCCCAAGGATTTATTTACGCTTGGTTTGTTGTTTTTGCAATAACAATTGGTTTACTGGCGGGCTTGTCTCCAGCGTTATTATTATCTCGTTTCCGACCCGTAGAAACCTTGCGCAAGCTGGCAAATGTCAAAGTGTTTTCGTCTTTGAATGTACGTAAAGGTTTGATTGTGATGCAGTTTGCCATATCGCTTATTTTTATTATGACTACCATCACTTTGAGCCGCCAATTTCGACACACGATAAATGCAGATTTGGGTTTTAATAAAGACAATATTATAAATGTAAGTTTGCAAAATCAATCTTATTCACTTTACCAGCAAGCGATTAGTAGTTATAAAGATATAAGTGCAGTGTCCGCTTCTTCCATTATTCCAGCAACGAATAACTTATCCGGAACGAATGTGCAGAAAGTAGGCAGTTCTGATTCCATTTACTTGGCTTATATTTCGGTTGACCCAAATTACATTCCCAACGTAAGTTTAAAACTCCTCGCCGGGCGCAATTTTACCTCTGTGGATTCGCTCAACACCGAAAAATTTATCATTTTAAATGAAAAAGCGACCCAAGAATTGAAATTAGGGACGCCACAGGAGGCAATCGGGCAATTTATTACCCTGAGTCACGGTAACAAAAATGTAGAGATAATTGGCGTGGTCAAAGATTTTGTAATCTTCAATCCCAATCAACCCATTCAAGCAGTAGCACTGCGCAGTTTCAGCGATTTTTTTACCTATGCGAATGTGCGCGTGAGCGGCTACGAAACGGCGGAAACCCTAAAAGCGCTGGAAGCCGCTTGGAAAACCTTGGGTACGAGTCGCCCTTTTGAATACCAATTTTATGATGAAGCGTTGGCGCAGGCAAACTTAGAATTGGTGCTTGGTGCGCAAGTGGTCGGTTTCGCGGGCATACTCGCTATCCTCATCGCTTGTATGGGTCTGCTGGGCATGGTCATGTACACCACCGAAGCGCGGCTAAAGGAAGTGAGCATTCGCAAAGTGTTGGGCGCGGATGTGGCTTCGCTCGTCTTCCTACTTTCCAAATCATTTTTAAAACTGATGTTAATCGCAATTGCAATAGGCGCACCGGCGGCTTATTTCATCAATAATATGTGGCTGCAAAGTTATGCGTATCGCATCCAAATTGGGTTTAGCATTTTGGCGGTTAGCATTTTAGCACTCGTCGGGCTGGCGTTGTTGACGATTGGCTCGCAAGTATTTAAAGCAGCTTTGACGAATCCGGTGGAGAATTTGAGTAATGAATGACTTAGAATGAAAATGAGAATAATAAGCGGATTAATTATTCATTATTAATTCCTTAATTATAAAATACGCACTCTGTTTTTTCAACACAACCACCCAAATCCAGTGAAAGCAGGATTTAATTTTATTGCAAAACCATTAAAATTTTAAAACCATGATTCGCAATTACTTCAGAATCGCCCTGCGAAATCTTTCAAGGAACAAAGTTTCTTCTTTTATTAATATAGTTGGGCTGGCGGCAGGTATGGCCGTGGTGATGCTCATTGGACTTTATGTGCTGGACGAGTACAGCTACGACCGATTTCACAAAAATGGCAACCATATTTTTAGGGTAGTAGAAACCCAAAAACAAGCGGATGGATTTCATCCCGTAGCAACTACGCCCGCACCCTTGGCTGCTGCCTTAAAAACCGATTTTGCTGAGGTCGTGCAGACTGCCCGTGTCGGTCGGTGGAACGGAATGTTGCAAAATGGAACACAAAGCGTAGAGCCTAAGGATATGACGATTGTAGATAAATCTTTTTTTCAAATATTTGATTTTCCATTCATTTTAGGAAACGCTCCTACTTCTTTTGACAATCCTGACGAAATCATTATCAACGAAGAAATGGCAGCGTTCTTTTTTGGAGAAAACTGGCGAAAAAAAGATATTTTAGGTCAACTCCTTGTGCTCAACGATTTTCAAAAACTACCCTTGAAATTAGTAGGCGTCGTCAAAACCTTACCGGCTAATTCCCACCTGCAATCAGCCGTTTTTTTGCCGTTCAAATACCTTGAAAAATATGATGAATGGAGTAATAAGTGGAACAGTAATAATTATCATACGTATCTGCAACTTAAACCCGAAGCTAATCTGGGTGCTTTCGGACAGAAAATTGCTGGTTATCTCAAAAAGTTTGATACAGGTGGAGAAACTACATTACAATTACAACCACTTTCTACTATTTATTTACAATCAAAATTTGATTTTCAAACCGATTGGGGCAAACGGAGTGATATATTTTACGTCTATCTTTGCATAACGGTCGGCTTGACTATACTGCTGATCGCGGTTTTCAATTTTATCAATCTGGCTACCGCCCGAGCTACGCAGCGTGCCAAGGAAGTAGGCGTGCGCAAGTTGGTAGGTGCAAAACGCCTGAATTTGGTCTACCAGTTTTTGACGGAAGCACTGCTCACCGTCGGCATAGCGATCGTGTTGGCAATGGCTTTAGCTGATTTATTGCTACCCGTTCTCAATCATATAGCCGATAAAACTTTATCCATACCTTTTTCCCGAGCTTTGTTTTGGGGCGTTGCAGTGGTATTTGTTTTGGTAATGACTATTCTATCGGGGCTTTATCCTGCTTTTATTTTATCCTCTTTTCGTCCGATAAAAGTAATGAATGGATTTTTTGCGATTCGTTCCGGTAAGGTTTTTCGACAATCATTAGTGGTCGGGCAGTTTCTGCTTTCCATTACATTGATCACCAGCACTTTGGTGATGTATCGGCAGTTGATTTTTATACAAGATAAAAAATTAGGCTTTGACAAGGAGCAATTACTCTATGTCAAACTTAAAGGCGATTTGAAAGCAAAAAGTGCCTTACTCAAACAAGCATTTTCAAATATTTCAGGCGTCGCATCGGTATCCGCAACTACGAATAACTTGGTAGATGTGATCAATTCAAGTCCGATTGAATGGGAAGGGCAAGTGTCTAAAGCCGAATTCTTGATTACACAAATGAATGTTGATGCAGATTTTTTAACGACTACCGGAGCTACGTTGGTGGCAGGTCGTAATTTTTCCAACAGCATCGTCAGCGATACCCTTGACCAGCAGGGTGCTTTTTTGGTCAATGAAACGGCTGCCCAACAGATGGGCTGGACTTCTCAAAAAGCCGTGGGCAAAAAAGTTAAATTCTGGGGCTTGGAAGGCAATATTATCGGGGTATTAGCGGATTTTCATTTCCGTCCGTTATCGGTTCAGATTGAACCATTTATTCTCCGATACCGCCCCAAAGAGTTTTATTTCACCTTGCTCCTCAAAATCCAACCTTCGCAAGTCAAGCAAACGATTGAAAACTTAACGAATGTTTATAACAAATATGAAGCAAATTATCCATTTGAATATGGTTTTGTAAATCAGGATTTGGACCTTCAATACAGTAGAGAACAGCGTATAGGTACTGTTTTTCTGAGTTTTTCGCTGCTGGCGATTTTTATTTCTTGTCTGGGATTGTTCGGTCTCGCTGTTTTCACTGCCGAGCAACGCACCAAAGAAATCGGTATCCGAAAAGTGCTGGGAGCTAGTATCGGCGATATTGTAGCTGTACTTTCCAAAGATTTTATAAAACTGGTGCTACTCGCTGCCGTTATTGCTTTTCCATTGGCGTGGTATTTTATGAGTAAATGGCTGCAAGACTTTGCGTATCGTACCAAAATAGAGTGGTGGATGTTTGCAGTAGCTGGATTTGGAGCATTAGCAATTGCATTACTGACGGTGAGTTTTCAGGCGATACGAGCGGCAGTAGCGAATCCGGTGGAGAGCCTACGCAGTGAATGAGCTACGGGTTGTACGGCTTTTTATTCGATGAACAAGGTTATTAAAAACATTATAAAAAAGCAACATGCTAATTTTATGGAACACCTGCGTATTCGATTGCAAACAATGCTCCAAAATGGCAGCAGCGATTTAATACGCATAGATTCCTATTTTGATACCCTCGCCAAAAATTACCGTTTTCGGAAGCGAGATTATCATAACTTTGAGCATATTGCAGCAATGTTAAAACTATCAGATAAATATGCTGCACAGTTACAACAAAAAGACATCGTAGACCTTGCTATTTTTTATCATGATGTAATTTACAATCCATTACGAAAAGACAACGAAGAACGCAGTGCCAAACGATCCGTGCGGGAATTGACACAATTGGATTTCCCAAAAGAAAAGATTGAACGCATTAAAACGTATATTTTAGCGACGAAAACGCATGATTTACAAGGTCTTGATGACGAAAGCGACTTGGCGTATTTTTTAGATTTTGATTTATCTGTACTCGGTGCAGATTGGGAAACGTATCTCATTTACAGCCAAAACATTAGAAAAGAATATGCCATTTATCCCGATTTGATGTACAACGCCGGACGTGTAAAGGTTTTGCGAGGCTTTTTAAATAAGCCGACGATTTATTTCACAAACGCTTTTAAAGAAAAAGAAGAAACACAAGCAAGAAAAAATATCGAACAAGAAATCATGTTGATGTGCTAATACAATCTTGTGTAAATCTCCTACCCGCACCACACATTGTTTACAAATATTTAATCTTTACTTAAAGTCTGGTGAACGACTGCTGTGTACCTTTGCAGTCGAAAGAGGACTCGACAGATACAATACCTTTTAAAAAGTTTAGTATTTGTCAACGTTTTCAAGAATGCCGACTGAATTTACCGTTTCCGTGCTACCTGTCCGAACTGTCATCCCGTGCGCATTACGCATTGCCAATAGTGCAATATCCGAACATAGTCAAAATAACATTTGCTCTCTTTTAAATTTTACACAAAGTATAAACACTATTTTTTAACTGGCTTTAACGTATTGCTTACAGCGCGAGTTCAAGAAAAAGCGGAACAATTAAATTTATTGGCAGGTATAAAATAAACGAAAGTCGGCTTCCCGTCGGCTGACAAAAGAAAACCGGAATTGTGAAAGCAACTCCGGCTTATCCAATATTGAGTATTAAATAACAAAAGTCACAATTTATGAAACTTTTCCTACACTTGCCCGGAGGAGTTTGCAATGTCTATTGCAAAAGCCTGCTCGGTGTTCTTTTCTCGCTGTTTTTTTCCTTTCAAATGTATGCACAGTCCACCGTATCGGGTGCCATTACAGATGCCGAATCTGGCGAGTCGCTCCTTGGCGTAAGCGTCATGGCGAAAGGCACTTCCAAAGGTACGGTCACCGATTTGAATGGCAATTATTCTATCGAATTGGCGCAAGGCGAAAACGTACTGGTCTTCTCTTTTGTAGGTTATGATACGAAAGAAGTAACGGTAAATGGTGCTACGACTTTAGATGTAACATTAGACCTTGGGTCTATCGGTTTGAACGAAGTAACGGTAACGGCACTCGGTATCAGCCGCCAGACAAAGTCACTTGGCTATGCCGTACAGGAAGTGGACGGTGACAATCTGAACAAAGCGAAAGATGCGAATTTTATCAACAACCTTGCCGGTAAAGTGGCAGGCGTAACCATCGTGGGCAATCCAAGTGGGATTGGTGCGTCTTCCCGCGTGACGATTCGCGGCGAGCGCTCTTTGAATATCAATGCCAACCAACCCTTGTTTGTAATTGATGGCGTTCCGATTATCAATGAAGTGCTTGGCTCTTCGGGTCGTAGTTATCAAGAAGCAGATTATGGCAATGGCGCAGGCTTTGTCAATCCAGATGACGTAGAATCGGTAACGGTTCTGAAAGGTGCGGGCGCAACGGCTTTGTACGGTTCACGCGGTGCGAATGGTGTTATTTTGATTACAACGAAAAGAGGAAAAAGCAACAAAGGCATCGGCGTATCGGTGAATTCTACTTTGATGTTTGAAAATACCTTAATCCTGCCGGATTATCAGAATGTATACGGTCAGGGTTTGGGCGGTCAGTTTGACTTCAAAGACGGCAACGGTGGCGGTTTAGCAGATGGCGTGGATGAAAACTGGGGTCCAGCATTTGATGGGCAGCCAAGAAAGCAATTCGACGGTCGGACGAGCAATGGTCTTCGTGGCGGTGATGTAGGTAACTTATCTACGCAAATTGGTCCGGTCAACTTAGCCGCACAGCTCGCAGCACGCGGCGAAATCACGCCAACGCCTTGGGTCGCTCGCCCCGATAACGTGAAAGACTTTTTTGAAACGGGCGTTTTACAATCGCATAACTTAGCTATCGGCGGTAGCAATGAAAGTGGTGATTTCCGCGTGTCTTATACTTGGCTCGACCAAACCGGCGTAGTACCAAACACCGATTTGGAAAGAAGTTCGTTGGCTTTTTCTGGTGGTTATAAAATAGGCGACAAGCTCTCCATACGCGCCGTTGTCAATTATGTAGATAGCTACAGTGGCAACCGCCCGAACTTGAGCTATGGTACCGAAAACATTATGTATTTGTTCAACTGCTGGTTGGGTCGCGGTGTTGACCTCCGAGCTATGCGCGATTACTGGCAGGCAGGTCGCGAAGGTTTGAACCAATTCAACTTCAATTACAACTATCACGATAACCCTTATTTTGGTTTGTATGAAAATACGAACAGCCAAGACCTCGACCGCGTATATGGTTATGCTTCTGCTACTTACAAATTTACAGATTGGTTGAGCCTTACGTTGCGTGGCGCTACGGACGTAATTGACGAGCTCCGCACGAGAAAAAGAGCGTACAGCACCCAGCGTTTCCAGCGTGGTAGCTACCGAGAGGAGCAAATCCGTTTGCAAGAAACCAACCTCGATGCCTTGTTGACTGCCAATAGAGATTTAAATTCTGATTTAAGCCTTGGCGTTTCTATCGGTGGTAACTTGCGTCGCAACACGTACAACAACATTGACGTGAGCGCAGGTGAATTGGCAGTGCCAGAGATTTATTCTTTGAACAATAGTCGTATTCCATTGACATCCAATACCTTCCGTTTTGAAAAGCAAATAAATAGTGCTTACGCTACCGCACAGTTGGGTTTCCGTCGGTTTTTATACCTTGACTTGACAGGTCGCAACGACTGGTCTTCTACGCTACCTGAAGAAGATTGGAGCTATTTTTACTACTCTGCCAGTGCGAGCGCAGTGTTGAGTGAATTGTTGGGTTCAACTCCCGGCAGCGCATTGTCTTTCCTCAAAGTGAGAGCGAGTATAGCACAAGTGGGTAATGACACCGACCCTTTCCAGTTAAGCAACGTGTACAACTCTGCCGGTGCGGTAAAAGGTTCGCCTTCTTACACGGAAACAGGTCGTTTAGCGAATTCAGAACTCAAGCCAGAAATCAGTACTTCGATTGAAGCAGGTGTGGACGTACGTTTTTTCAACGACCGCCTTGGCTTGGATTTATCCGTATACCGCAGCCGAAGTGAAAACCAGATTTTGTTCCAGCAAATTTCTAATGCCAGCGGTTTTAATCAGCGTGCTATCAATGCTGGTTTGATTGAAAACAGTGGCGTAGAAGCAGCTTTGAATATTGTACCTGTAAGATTAAATAATAGTTTAGAATGGAATTTATTCTTCAATTTCTCTGCCAATCGCAGTGAAGTGAAAGAACTTTTCAAAGACCCACAAACGGGTCGGGAAATCACAGAATATGTATTGGCTGACCGCTACATCCAAGTGCAAGCCCGCGTTGGCGAGCAGATGGGCGATATGTACGGTATCGGTTACGCCCGTGTGAGCGACAACCCGAACGATAAATATTATGATAAGACCGGTCAGAATGTAGGTCAAATTGTATATAACACAGCCGGTAAGCCTGTCCCAACGGACTTGCGTATTAAATTGGGCAATTATAATCCGGATTTCCTTTTAGGTCTTGGCACAGGTCTTTCCTTTAAAGGTTTGAATTTGAATGTGTTATTCGACATTCGCAGCGGCGGCGAAATCTATTCGCACACACAGACCGTAGGTCGGGAAGGTGGTATCATTGAAGAAACACTGGAAGGGCGCGCCGATGGTTATGACCTCACCAAGCCGGGCAATGGCGTAATCGGTGCAGGTGTGATTCAAAATGGCGACGGTTCTTTCCGTCCTAATGACGTGAAGTTGAGTTCCCGTGAATGGCACACGTCCATTACACTCGGTCGTCGTTTGCTGGAAAGTATGATTTACGATGCTTCTTTTGTGAAATTGCGCGAAGTACGCTTAGGTTACACCCTTCCAAATCGCTTGATTGGTAAATTCCCAATAAAGGACATCAGCTTGTCTTTGGTCGGTAGAAACTTGGCTTTGTGGAGCGACGTACCACACATTGACCCAGAAACTGCTTCTACTGTTGGCGGCACAATTATTCCAGGGGTAGAATCTGTAGCACTTCCTTCTACAAGAAGCTATGGTTTGAACTTGAATTTTAAATTCTAAAAAGGATATTAAGATATTTCGCTACGCTGATATGGAGATATTTTCGCTATGGACTGGTGCTTTTTATTCAGTTTGTAATATCAAAAAAATATCGCACGAAGCGCAAATATCATAATATCAACAAAGTGAATTATTAAAAAATTAAATTATGAAAAATATATTTTTAAAATCATTAATCCTCCTCTCGGCACTCTTCCTCGTGCCCGCTTGTACGGATGAGTTTGAAGATATCAACACCAATCCAAACTCGCCAACGGAGGTGAATGCCGCATTGTTACTGCCACAAATCCAGCGCGACGTGATGAACGACTTGCTCAGCGAAACTTGGGGCATCGGCAACTTGGTGGTACAATACACTGCAAAAAACCAGTTTGTAAACGAAGACCGCTACTTGTGGGGCGAACGCAACACCATCTGGAATGCAGTATATAATAACTATGGTGACCTGCAAAATATCATTACACAAAGTGAAGTAAATAAGCAAAGCAATTATAAAGGCGTTGCTTTGGTAATGAAGTCTTGGATGTTTTCTCTGGTGACGGATGCTTACGGCGACGTGCCTTACTCCGACGCAGGTAGAGCAAAAGAAGGTATCATCTATCCAAAATACGACACGCAAGAAAGCATCTACAACGGTATCTTAGCTGACTTGAAAACTGCGAACGACATCCTTGGCACTTCTACAGAAGCTGTGAGCGGGGACGTGATTTTCAACGGTGATGTCGCAAAATGGAAAAAATTGGCAAATTCCTTGCGCATTCGCTACCTCTTGCGCATCTCCAAAAAGCGCGATGTGAAAGCAGATTTGACAGCTATCATCAGCAATCCTACAGCCAATCCCATATTTACCAGCGTGGCGGATAATGCAGTTTACAACTTCTTGCCGAATGCACCTGACCAGTTCCCGCTGCACAATAGCCGTACGGGTTCTTTTAACGAGATTCGCGCCAGCAAAACTTTGTCCGATACTTTGGCAAAATACAACGACCCGCGTTTGCCTATTTTCTTCCGTCCGACACCGGCTACCATCAGCGCACCTACGCCTGCTTACGTGGGCATCCCAAATGGTTTGGACGATGTAGCCGCACTTCAATTTAATGGCGGTCCGCAGAATCAATCCACGGTTGGTACGCTGTATTTCGAGCAAGCCGTATCTGCGCAAGGTTTGAGCATTGCAAAAGGTGTAATTATGACGTATGCCGAGTTACAATTCATTTTAGCAGAAGCGGCGGAAAAAGGTTTAATCACTGGCGACGCTGGCAAATTCTATACTGAAGGTGTGAAAGCGGCTTTCGCTTTTTATGGTTTAACGGCTACAGATACTTATTTGAATCAAGCGGGCGTGGCTTACACCGGTTCACAAGCAGAAAAACTCACAAAAATTGGTACGCAGAAATGGGTTTCTTTGTTCTTTCAAGGCTTGGAAGCGTGGTTTGACTGGCGTAGAACGAATATTCCGAATATTAAAGCTGGACCAAGTAATCAGAATATGAACTTAGTTCCGGTGCGTTTCATCTACCCAATTATTGAGCAAGGCTTGAATGGCGAAAACCGCACAGCGGCTTTAGCAACACAAGGTGCGGATAATATTAATACGAAGATTTGGTATCTGAAATAATTATTTGATGTGCTGATCCCGCCGTGCGGGACAAGTTATGCT
>CAZJXN010000013.1:0-46217 GCA_964549655.1 uncultured Saprospiraceae bacterium | reverse complement strand
GCGGGACAAGTTATGCTGATTTGCCAATACTTACAAAAAAGGGAGGTGATGTCTTGAAAAAGCATCGCTTCCCTTTTTCTACTCTAAGAGATTGTTTAAATTTGTTTTCAGCTTTTGTTTAAGAAATTTTCGTTTGGCTAAAGCCTCCTATTATTTTCCTTTAATCCCCGCCATAAATGGCGGGGCAATTATGCTACTTGGTTTTCTTAGTTGCCCCGCCATTTATGGCGGGGACGAAAAGAGCAGTTTTTTGGCTTTAGCCGAATGAAAAAGCTACTTTATGCTAGCAAACCAAAATTTAAATAACCTCTAACACCCAATACCTAATCCTCGAAAATATCCCAGTATTGAATCAGCAGTGCCAATATCAAAAATATCGCGCGAAGCGCAAATATCAAAATACCTCAACTATGCTTCCAAAAACCTACGTCCAGCAGGGCGACTCTAACGCCACCGCCAACCACCAAAACTTTCGCCAAGAACTAAGCGAGGAATCCAAATACTGGCTCGCCGAAGATGCAAAATACTTTTTTCACCAAGCACTTTCTACGCCTGTAATGAATGTATTGAGCCGCACGGAAGGTGCTTATATTTATGATTTGGATGGCAATAAATACCTTGATTTACATGGCAATAGCGTTCATAATATCGGCTTTAGTAATCCACACGTTATCGAAGCGGTGAAACGACAATTAGATGAAAGTCTGGCATTTACACCGCGTCGTTATACGAATTTACCCGTTATAAAATTTGTGAAAAAGCTGGTTGAAATGGCTCCGCCGGAACTCACGCGCGCACTGCTTTGTCCGGGCGGGACTTCAGCGGTAGAAATGGCGCTCATTCTGGCAAAGCAAATAACGGGTAAATGGAAAGTTATTTCTTTTTGGGATGACTATCATGGCACCACTTTTCAATCCGCGACCGTGGGCGCAGTCGAACATTTTATGGGCGGCAATGGACCGATGATACCCGGCACTTTTCAGGTAGAATTTCCGAATTATTATCGGAATCCTTGGAGTTTGGAAGATAAAGAAGCAATTGATGAACAGTATTTGCGGCAGCTTGAAATAGTGCTACAACGCCATCCAGATATTGCAGCCATTATCGGCACGACGATTACTTCTACGCCCGTGATTCCCACAAAATACTACTGGCAGCGCGTTTGGGACATTTGCAAAAAACACGACGCGTTATTGATTTTTGATGAAGTGGTTTGTGGCATGGGACGCACCGGCAAGCTCTTCGCCTGTGAGCATTACCTCACGCCAGATGTACTCGTACTCGGCAAAGCACTTGGTGGTGGTGTCGTTCCCCTGGCGGGCATCCTCACGCGCGAGGAGTATAACGTATTGCAACATCGCTCCATCGGGCATTTTACGCATGAGAAAAATCCACTTACTGCATCGGCTGGGCTGGCTACTTTAGAATATTTGGAGCAACAGAATTTGGTTGAAAATTCAGCGCAATTAGGTGCTTATTTATTAGATAAATTATTGGAAATGAAAGATTTATATCCAATTATTGGACACGTAGAAGGACAAGGCTTACACATTTCTATTGATTTAGTAAAAGATAAAAAAACTAAAGAGCGCGCTTTTGAGGAAGCGAATCAGATTCTATTTCACGCTTTGCGACGCGGTTTATCTTTCAAAACAATTGACGGAAATGTGATTACGATTCAGCCGTCTCTGATTATTGGTAAAGCCGAAGCTGATTTTATTATTGAAACCTTGAAAGAAGCGCTGAAAAAATTAAGTTGATTTGCTAATCTTCCAATTGATATAAGTGTCCGTGCGATTTGCTTTTAGTTAAATTTATAGAAAACGAGAACTTTATAGAGCCAATAAAAATTCTATTAAAAGGGCAGTCATCAAAATTGTTATTTTGGCACTGCCGTTTATTGCAAGCAAAATTGGCACTCGATGAAAAAATATGTACTTCTCTCCCTATTAATTATAATTAGCTTGACGCAATCGATCGCTCAAGAAGCGGAACCACCCGCGTATCGCATTTTTAGTATTTACTTTGGTGGCGGTAGTTATTACATTGACGGAGAACAAGTACAGGATTTATATAAATGGCTGGATGAAATTCCAGACCTCGAAACGCAAGAAATTAGTATTCACAGTCACACCGATAATATTGGCAGTTTGCAATACAATCAACACCTTTCGCAAATGCGTAGTGAAGCGGCTTTCAATAAGTTATTGCAACATGGTATTCCATATGAGGTTATTACCATTGCAGACTTTGGCGAGCAAAATCCAGTGTATAGCAATGATTCAATGGATGGAAAACTGCGCAATCGCCGCGTGGATATTATTATTAAACCATTGACTATGTAGAAATGGGACACTGATGTAATAAGATGGTTATGATTTTTTATGATTATTTCTGCTTTAATAAGTGCGGCACATTTTGAAAATGTGCCACACTATTATACTAAATAAACCGTTAAACTTCTCGCCCCGTGTGCGCCTATCACGAGTGATTGTTCAATATCTGCTGTTTTGGAAGGTCCAGCAATAAATACACCATAACCACCTTGTAATAAATCAATTTGCTCGTAAGCCTGATGTAACGTCGGAACGATATTTTCTTTATTCAATATCAAAACTAAATGCTGACAAATGAATGGCAAGAGCCGATTGATAATTTGATGTTCATATAACCACACCGCACCATTTTCTGCCACGCCAATTGTGCCTTGTATAAATGCTCTATCCACACCAGCTAATTCAATCGCAGATAAAGAAGCTACATTTTCAGTTACTTCGCCTAACGCTGGAATTGCATTTATAATAAAATCATTGGAAGCTATTTCTTTACTTATTATTTGTTGTAATATAGTTATATCATTTATTTCTATCACACTTCCGCCAATATTTTCTAAAACGGTAATAAACTGTGCTTTTAAATCATCATATTGGATTACTTTTGTCACGTCTACCACTGGCAATTCTACAAACGCAGGTTTATTCGTTTTAATAGCTTGTAATATTTTTTCTCTTGAATTCATAAGTAGTTTTTTAACCGCATCCCGCTATTCAACGGGACAAGGTAGGCGCAGAGGAAGTTACTTGGTCGCTCGGTCTCTTTTTCCCTTCTTCATTCTTTCATTTTTTACCGACCCCTTCGCTTCGCATCACCCTATCCTCCCATCCTTCTATCTTCCCATCCTCCTATCGTCTCTTTTCATACCATTCCATAAAACTTTGCTTGGGCGGCGTGGGCATCTCTCTTTGTTTGTACCAAGGATTAAATTTATTTTGAATAAGTGCCGGAAACGTCCGCATCACCCACCGCCCCATTTTACCCGCCAATTGATATAGTTTTGGTTTAGAAAAAACGAACGCCATTACTTTCATGCCTATTTTTTTGTTAGTCGCTACATAACCTTCCGCCGCCAAAACTTGCCGCCACTTCCAAAGTTGTTGATGGATGTCAATTTTCACCGGGCATACATTGCTGCACGAGCCGCACAGCGTGGACGCAAACGGCAAATCAGCATTCGCTTTCATATCCATATTCGGATTCAAAATAGCGCCAATCGGACCCGCTACGGCAGTGTGGTAGCTGTGTCCACCACTTTTTCGATACACCGGGCAGGTATTGAAACACGCAGCGCATCGGATACATTTGAGCGAATTTCTAAAATCAGCCCGCGCTAATTGCTTCGTTCTCCCATTGTCAACAATTACAATATGTAATTGCTGTTGTGGCCTCGGCTTATGAAAATGACTCGAGTACGTCGTGACAGGCTGCCCAGTAGCACTCCGCGCCAACAAGCGCAAAAAAACGCTCAAATGCGCCGCTTTTGGAATGATTTTTTCAAAACCCATACACGCGATGTGGATGGCAGCACTATGTGCGCCCATGTCCGCATTGCCCTCATTGGTACACACGACGAAACCGCCTGTTTCCGCAATCGCAAAATTCACGCCGGTAATCGCTAATTGAGATTGAATAAATTTATCTCGAAGGTGCTGCCGCGCTGCTTCTGTGAGATATTGCGGGTCATTATTTCCTTTTTCTGTTTGTAAATGTTTATGAAAGGTTTCACTTACATCCTCCCGTTTCAAGTGAATAGCGGGTAAAACGATATGGCTCGGCGGCTCGTTTCTGAATTGTACAATGCGCTCGCCCAAGTCCGTGTCCACTACTTCAACGCCATTTTTCAAGAGGTATTCATTCAAATGACATTCCTCGGTGAGCATACTTTTGCTCTTTACAATTTTTTGAATTTTATTTTTTTGTATAATATTTAGAATAATTTTATTGTGTTCTTCCGCATCCGCAGCCCAATGCACGATAATGCCATTCGCTTGTGCCTTTTTTTCAAAATCAATCAAATAAGTATCCAAATTAGAAAGCACGTTGTCTTTAATCTGAGAAGCCCACGACCGCAGCAATTCCCATTCTGGCAAGCCATGCGCCGCTTTATCTCGCTTTTGCCTTACAAACCATAAAGTTTCATCATGCCAGTCCGTTCTGGGTTCGTCTTTTATAAATATTTCCGCCGCCGCTGCATGGCTTACTGTTTTCATGCTACATTTTATTTAATATCTCCGCAATGTGAATTGTTTTAATTACACTTTTTTGTCTTTTTAGAATCCCTTCTAAATGCATCAAGCAACTTGTATCCCCTCCAGTGATATATTCTACTCCATTTGCTTCATGTTCTGTCACTCTATCTTTCCCCATTTTTACACTCACCGCTTCTTCAAACACACAAAACGTGCCGCCAAAACCACAACACTCATCCCTGCGAACAGGTATACTCAACTCTAATCCATCTACCATATTCAACAGTTTTTCCGGCTTGGAAAATGCGGGCGCTACCAATTCACTCATAGAAGACAGGTGCAAACCGCGCTGTCCGTGACAACTATTATGCCAACCTACTTTGTGTGGAAATCGTGCTGGCAATTGTGTAATATTTAAAATATCTATTAAAAATTCGCTGAGTTCAAAGATATTATTTTGAATATGTGTGACCTCTTGCGTCCGGTTTTCGTCCTTTAAATGCTCTTTGATATGGAGTACGCAACTGCCCGAAGGCGCGACGATATAATCTGCTTCTTTAAAGTTATTTATAAAATTTCTATCACATTCTTTACTCAAATTGGCAAAGCCGCTATTCGCCATGGGTTGCCCGCAGCAGGTCTGGTTTATCGGCACAATCACTTGACAACCAATCTTTTCCAATAGTTGCAAAGTCGCAATCGCCACTTGCGGATAAAATTGGTCAATGTAACAAGGGACGAATAAATGAATTTTCACATTTTTTATGTTAATGATTTTTACCACATATACACATAGAACACATAATTTTTTGGCTCAATTATGATTTCAAGTTGCTTTTTAGGATTGGGCTAAAGCCCAGAAGTGGTCTACTATTTTATCCCCGCGCTAAAGCGCGGGGCAACTAATTGTCAACGTTTTACCAGTTGCCCCGCCATTTATGGCGGGGTTAAAAGCAAAACCTTACTCGGCTTTAGCCAAATTTTTACACAGCAACTTGAAATAAGAATAGAGCCATTATTTTAATAGCATTTCGCTAAATACACTGTAAAATAAGTAATTTGATATACTTTTTGAACGAAAAATGCAAAGAGCGAAAAAAAATCCGCTCAAATCCGCTAAATCCGTGTTATCCGCGTTCCAATTAATGCAATACGGCTGCGAGAAGTGCAACAAAATTTATACAAAAAACTTTCTTTACACGGTACTAAATCGCTCTATCGAGGTGTACATAACCTCCATCCACATGAATCAACTGCCCAGTGGTATGCGAGGATTTATTACTTAATAAAAACGCAACCGTATTCGCTATTTCTTCTTTGGTTGTAAAGCGTTGTCCCAGAGGAATTTTAGATATAATGGAATTCAATTTTTCCTCTTTATTTTCAAATGTATTTATCCAGCTTTCATAAAGTGGCGTGTAACATTCCGCTACAATAACAGCGTTCACACGAATATTATATTTTAATAATTCCACTGCCCATTCCCGTGTCAAGGCATTTCTGCCACCGTTGGCAGCTGCATAAGCAGAGGTGCCGCCCTGCCCCGTCTCCGCCGTTTTACTTCCAATATTAACAATCGAACCTTTAGATTGAATCAATGCTGGTAAACTATAATGTGCCATTAAATAATAATGCACAACATTGCTATGTAAACTTTGCATAAAACGCTCATACGTGCCATGCTCCAGATTCACCCCATCATTTACGCCGGCGTTATTTACTAAACCATCAATCCTGCCATATTTTGTTAATACTTTTTGTACTGCCGCCTCATTTTCCTCCGGTTTGCTGAGTTCCGCTTCTACCTGCCATGCAGTTCCACCCGTTTCCATTATTTCAGCGACGGTTTTTTCATTATCCGTTTTATTACGTCCTATAATCACAACAATCGCGCCTTCTTCCGCCAATACTTTACTAATCCCTTCTCCAATTCCTTTCGCACCGCCTGTTACAATAATAACTTTATCTTTTAATTCAAGATTCATAACCTACATTTCTAAATTATAAAAATTAATAGCATTTTTTCCAAATATCGCTTCTTGCTCCTCCTTAGCATAAGAAGAAAAATAGTTATTTACAAGACCGAAAACTTCGCTGTAAGATGCTGCTATCAGGCACACGGGCCAGTCACTTCCATACATCAATCGCTTCGTACCAAAGGCTTCTACGGCTACGTCCAAATAAGGCGTTATATCCTGTGGCGTCCAATGTTTCCAATCCGCTTCCGTTACCAGACCTGATATTTTACAAGATGCATTTTCAAATTTCGCAAGAGTTGTGATATCTTTTTTCCATTGCAAAATATTATTATCTTTGATGTAAGGTTTAGCTAAATGGTCTATTACAAAGCGTTGTTTCGGGCATTTTTTTATCAATTGCGCTGCATACTGCAATTGGTCTGGAAAAATTAAAATATCATACGTAAAATTATATGGCTGTAATGCTTTGAGGTTTTTCACAAAAATCGAATTCAACATCAGTTTCCTATCTTCTTTATCTTGCAACACATACCGAAATCCCTTTAGCTTTTCAAAAGTGGTGTAATATTCCAGTTGCGCTTGTATATCACTTTTTAAAAAATTTAGCCATCCTATTACTCCTTTTATAATCGAATGTGTCTTTGCAAGTTCCAGTAAGGCACCTGTTTCTGCTGTATTTTCCTGTGCCTGCACTGCCACACAACCCACCATATCCTGCTCCTGCAAAAGCGTTTCTAAATGCGAAGGCGTAAAATCTTGCTTTAGCACTTTCATTTCATCATTTATCCAACTGTGTTTGGCTGGATTATAGGTCCAAAAATGATTGTGTGCGTCAATTCGCATAAGCCTTTACTTTTTGTTTCGCAATTCCCAAGCCATCAATTCCCAATTCCATTACATCCCCATCCTTCAAGTAAATAGGCGGATTAAACCCTAAGCCCACGCCATGCGGGGTGCCGGTAGAAATAATATCGCCCGGCAAAAGTGTCATAAATTGACTAATATATGCAATTAGAAATGGAATATTAAATACTAAGTCATCTGTGTTACTATCCTGCATCATTTTATCATTCACTTTTAACCACAAGCGAAGTGTATGCGGGTCTTTTATTTCATCCGTTGTTACAAGCCAAGGTCCAATCGGGGCGAAGGTATCACAACCTTTTCCTTTATCCCAAGTGCCGCCGCGTTCGAGTTGAAATTCCCGTTCGCTTATATCATTATGTAAACAATAACCTGCTATGTAATGAATTGCGTCTTCTTCCTCTATGTAACTTGCTTTTTTTCCTATTACAACTGCGAGTTCTACTTCCCAATCGGTTTTAGTAGAATTTTTTGGAATAATGACCTCATCATTCGGTCCTGATAAAGCAGTGGTTGATTTCAAAAAGATAATAGGTTCTTTGGGCAAAGTAGCATTGGTTTCAGTAGCGTGTTTCGCATAATTTAAGCCGACGCACACGATTTTGGAAGGTCTCGCCACGGGGCATCCAATGCGCACATCCTCGCTAATTACAGATAACTCGTGTGATGTATCCTTTAAAAATGCTGTTAATCTTGTCAAGCCGTCCTGTTCAAAAAAGGATTCGTTATAATCTTCTCTGAAGGCAGAAACATCATATAATATATCGTTTACTATAATTCCCGGTTTTTCATGTCCCGGCTCGCCAAAGCGTATAAGTTTCATATTGTAGTCATTTAATTATTCAAATTTACAAATCCGCCATCTATATAATAATTATTTCCGGTTATAAAACTGGCTTCGTCGCTACACAAGTACAGGGCTAAAGCAGCTACTTCTTCCGGCGTTCCCATGCGCCCAATGGGTTGACTTTTAGAGAGTTGCTCAAACATTTGCGCTTCGTTGCCAGCATAATTTTTTGCTAAAAATCCATCTACAAAAGGCGTGTGTATCCTCGCTGGCGAAATACTATTACATCGAATATTATGATGCAAATAATCTTTTGCAATACTCAAGGTCATGGCAAGCACGGCTCCTTTCGTCATGGTGTAGGCGAACCGGTCGCTAATACCTACCACTGCTGCGATGGAAGACAAATTCAAAAGCACGCCTCCCGTTTCCTTCATCATCGGAACAGCTGCAAATAAACAATTATACACACCTTTTACATTCACATTAAAAAGTCGCTCAAACTCTTCGGTGCTTGTCTTTTCCAAATTTCCGACGTATGCAATGCCCGCATTATTTACTAAAATATCAATTTTACCAATTACTTTAAAGACTTCCAGCACTTTTTCTTGGCTACTTACATTACAACTATAGGATTTTGCAGTGCCGCCCTCCGAAATAATATCTTGTACAACGCCATTCGCAGCTTCCGCATTCAATTCTATAATATGAACCGTTGCGCCTTGTTTTGCAAATAATTGTGCAATGGCTTTACCAATACCACTTCCACCGCCTGTAATTACTGCTGTTTTACCTATTAAACTAAACATAAGAAATTAATAAATGATTTGCGATTTTAATCATAAAAAACCTTAAACAATCATAAAAATCAGTGTCCCATTTCTAATCTAATTCAAAAATTTTATCCATCAGCACCCATTTCTCACCGAGTTGCGCAAAAGGTAACGGCTGCTGAAATTTCCACATGAGTGTTTCCCATTCCTGCACTTTCGGATTAGCAGCGTCTGCCTTCGATTTAGATTCAAAACTAAAATCCTTTGTTACTTCCATTATCATAAAAAGCCGCGTGTGTACTCTATAAATTTCCATACTCGCTATACCTGCTTCCTTGATACTTTGTAATATTTCCTGCCACACATTTTTATGATAGGCTTCATATTCTTGGATGAGCTGTTCGTCATTTTTTAAATCCAAGGTTAGACAATATCTACGCAACATAAGTATTTTCTTTAATTTTATATCCCTTCCAGCCAAACCATGCTACGATTGCAAAGCAAACCAGCGGCACAATATAAGCATATTGAATCGTATTTGTTACATCACTAATATAACCAAATAAGACCGGTAAAATAGCACCGCCTACAATGGACATGATAATTAAACTACTCCCAATTTCTACTTCATTACCCAATTTCTGAATACCTAAAGAAAAAATAGTTGGAAACATGATAGACATGAAAAATGCAATACCAATAACTGCATAAACCGTTATTATTCCTTCCCCGAATATAGCTATAACAGATAATAAAATATTAATTATTGCATAAAGTGTCAATAAACGTGGCGGCTGAATATATTTCATTAAAAAAGTACCGATAAATCTGCCCAACATAAAGCCCATGCCGCATCCCCAACCTAAGTAATCAGCAGCTTTAATACTATTAATACCAGCAGATTGGACCGCATACAAAATAAAAAAACTAAATACACAGACTTGCGCGCCTACGTAAAAAAACTGCGCTGCTACTGCCCACTTCAAATGCGGATGCCGAAGCGCATGAAAAATACCCGTGCTGGATTGTTGTGTATTGTCTTTTATCGAAGGTAATTTTATAAAGTAAAATATAATAGCAATAACAACTATGATACTTCCCAAAATAAAGTAGGGCATTTTCACAGCCGAAGCCTCTGCGGCTACCGCTACCTGCCGCCCAGCCGCTGTCATGCCGCTCAATTCTGCTTCGCTATAACTTTGTGTAAGAATGACTCGCGCGCCGATAATAGGAGCCAAAGTAGCCGCTAATCCATTAAATGATTGTGCAAAATTGAGCCGCTGGGTGGCGGTTTCCGGCGGTCCGAGTAAAGCTGCGTAAGGGTTTGCAGCCGTTTCTAAAATCGTTAAACCGCAGGCAATAATGAATAACGCCATTAAAAAAAAAGCATACTGATGCGTATCTGCCGCTGGAATGAATAAAAAGGAACCCACTGCAAATAAAAACAACCCAATTATGATAGCATTTTTATAACCAATCTTGCGCATGATAAATCCTGCTGGTAATGCCATAATAAAATACGCAATAAAAACCGCAGAATCCACCAGCGATGATTGTAGAACGGAAAGACTAAATGATTTTTTTAAATGCGGTATCAGGATGGGGTCGAGATTGTGTACGAAGCCCCACATAAAAAAGAGCGCTGTTACCATAATAAAAGCAAAGCGATAATTGGTGTTATTTAACATTGGCGGGTGTAATGGTTTTAGGTGTAATTTTAGAAAAAATATAATGAAATTCGACTGCTGTAACACATATCTATATTTGAAATCTTGCGACGTTCAACGTTGCGACGAATATATGTCAAATTTCTAATTTTTCAGGTATTCAGGTGAGTAGATTTGGGATGGGCAAATTTAAAAAAGAAAAAGGAGCCATAAATTTTCATTTATAACTCCTTCATTATTTTGAGTGGGCAATGACGGATTCGAACCGCCGACTCTCTGTGTGTAAAGCTGCGTTAGCACGTTTTCATACGAAATCACCTATTGCCAAACCCTTATTTTACAGGCATTTTACTCAAAATAAGTTCACATTGATGCAAACAGGCAATCATCAAGCGTTTCTCCCTATTCTATTATTTATCAGCTTATTGAGGATACGATTTATATGCTCGCCGTTTTCCATCACAAAAGAAATTCAAAAATTTGGCAGGATAGAACCTCTTGAACTGAATGTGTGAATTATGTAAATCTCTCCCAAAATTGTGTAACTTATTCTGATTAATTAGGTGCATCTTTGCTATTATAGGTAAAATGGGAATCCATCTTGAAATTGCATATTAAATATATGGTCAGTATCCGCTGTAAAATGCTGGTGAAAGACGAGTTGAAAAAGCTTGGGCTGCACTTTGTCGTAGTGGAACTGGGGGTAGTGGATATCATGGAGACCCTTTCTGAGGAGCAACGCGAACAACTCAAAACAGCACTACTCCGCTCAGGGCTTGAGCTGATGGACGACAAAAAAGCGATGCTGATTGGAAAAATAAAAAATGTCGTCGTCGAAATGGTGCATTATGCGGACGAACGCCCCAAAGAAAATTTTTCTTCCTACTTGAGTGAAAAGCTGCACCACGACTACGCTTATTTGTCCAATTTATTCTCAGAGGTTACAGGCACGACCATCGAACATTACATTATCGCTCATAAAATCGAACGCGTAAAAGAATTGATTATATATAATGAACTTAGCCTCACTGAAATATCCTACAAAATGAATTATAGCAGCGTAGCACACCTATCCAATCAATTTAAAAAAGCGACGGGACTTTCCCCTTCTCATTTCAGAAAACTAAAAGACAAAAGACGAGTGCCCATTGAAAATATTGGTAATAATAATGGTACGATAAATTAACTTTTGTAAAGACTTTCTAAATGCAGTGTAAAATAACTTTATTCAAGATTTTGTAGGACATCCTGCGCAACGTAAATTCTCCCGCAAATCTCGCTCATTTCGCATAATTGCCGGACGGCAATTAAATCTGCGAAATTTGTGGGAGTTACCGTGTTCCGTCGGGGCGTCGCATTTTATTTAAAAAACTTAATTACACTTTACTAAAAGAACAGATACAGAAAATGGCTAAACAAAAAATATCAGAGGAAGCGGTATTAATCAACGCTTGCGAGGAAATTGCCTCGCAAAAAAATGAAAACGAAAAATTAGCTACTGAGTTAGGTATTTTGCGGGAGGAACTGGTCTTTCAAAAACAGGAGAGAGGAAAACGAGCAGCTGAGTTAGGTATTGCAAACAAAGAATTGGTTTTTGAAGACAAAGAGAAAGAAAAGCGAGTGATAGAGTTAGGAATTGCAAATAAAGAATTGGCTTTCCAAAACGACGAAAAAGAAAAACGAGCAGCAGAATTAACCATTGCAAATAAAGAACTGGCTTTCCAAAACGATGAAAAAGAAAAACGAGCAGCAGAATTAACGATTGCAAATAAAGAACTGGTTTTCCAAAACGATGAAAAAGAAAAACGAGCAGCGGAATTAACTATTGCAAATAAAGAATTGGCTTTTCAAAACGATGAAAAAGAAAAACGAGCAGCGGAGCTGGTCATTGCAAATAGAGAACTGGCTTTCCAAAACGACGAAAAAGAAAAACGAGCAGCAGAGCTGGTCATTGCAAATAGAGAACTGGCTTTTCAAAACGATGAAAAAGAAAAACGAGCAGCAGAATTAACCATTGCAAATAAAGAACTGGCTTTCCAAAACAATGAAAAAGAAAAACGTGCGGCAGAATTAACCATTGCAAATAAAGAACTAGCTTTTCAAAACAATGAAAAAGAAAAACGTGCAGCAGAATTGATTATTGCTGACAAAGAACTGGTTTTCCAAAACGATGAAAAAGAAAAACGAGCGGCAGAATTGATTATTGCTGACAAAGAACTGGCTTTCCAAAACAATGAAAAAGAAAAACGTGTCGTTGAAAATAAAGAGTTGGAAGCGTTTAGTAATTCGCAAAAACAAGCATCGGAATATGCAAGGAGTTTAATAGAAGCATCCGCCGACCCTTTGGTTACCATTTCACCCGAAGGAAAAATTACAGATGTAAATGAAGCATCAGTGAAAGTAACCGGAGTGCCAAGAGAGAAATTAATTGGAACTGATTTTGCGGATTATTTTACAGAACCCGAAAAAGCCAGAGAAGGATATAAAAAGGTTTTCGAAAAATCGATTGTGTCTGATTATCCGCTTACCATAAGACACGAAAACGGAAAGTTAACAGATGTGTTATACAATGCATCTGTCTATAAAGACGATAAAGGAAATGTGCTCGGTGTATTTGCGGCAGCCAGAGATATTACCGAGCAAAAAAGGATTGAAAAAGAATTAATAGAAGCAAGAGTGTTGGCAGAGTTGGCAACAGGTATTGCGGAAAATGCAAAAAGTAAAGCCGAAAATGCCACAAAAATAGCCGAAGATGCGGTACGCTCCAAACAGCAATTTTTGTCGAACATGAGCCACGAGATTCGTACCCCGATGAATGCGATTATCGGATTTACTAAAGTAATGTTGAAAACGGACTTATCTGCCAAGCAAAAAGAATACCTAACCGCTATAAAATTGAGTGGCGACGCCTTGATTGTATTGATTAATGATATACTCGACCTCGCAAAAGTAGATGCTGGAAAAATGACTTTCGAGCAGACGCCCTTCCGAATGGCATTGTCCATCTCCGCCATGCTACACTTGTTTGAGACCAAGATTCAGGAAAAGAATTTAATCCTCGTCAAAGAATATGACCCTAGGATTCCAGAAGTATTATTGGGCGACCCCGTGCGCTTACATCAAATCATATTAAATCTGATAAGTAATGCCGTAAAGTTTACGAGTAAAGGAAATATCACTGCAAGTGTCACCCTGCTGGCAGAAGATGCAGCGACTGTCACTATCGAATTTGCAATAGCGGATACTGGCATTGGCATACCCGAAGATAAAATAGACAAAATTTTTGAAAAATTCCAACAGGGCTCTAGCGGCACTGCTCGCTTGTACGGCGGTACGGGCTTGGGGCTTGCTATTGCCAAACAACTCGTAGAATCACAGGGCGGAAGCATCCAGGTAAAAAGTAAAATAGACGAAGGTTCTAAATTCAGCTTTACGCTCAGTTTTCAAAAAACCGATGCCGCCGCTATGGAAATGGAAATCTTTGAGTTGGATACCGAAATCAAAAACATAAAAGTATTGGTAGTCGAGGATATGCCGCTCAATCAGTTATTAATGAAAACGCTCTTAGACGATTTTGGATTTGAACGCGACATCGCCGAAAACGGAAAAATAGCCATCGAAAAATTAAAGGATAAATCCTATGATATTATCTTAATGGACTTGCAAATGCCCGAAATGAATGGCTTTGAAGCAACCGAATACATTCGCAACACCCTCCAATCCAGCGTTCCCATCATCGCCTTGACTGCGGATGTCACTACCGCCGATTTAGCAAAGTGCAAAGCCATCGGCATGAATGATTACATCGCAAAGCCCGTTGATGAAAGATTATTATATAGCAAAATAATCGGATTAGTAAAGAAACCCGAATCTATTCATCTAAGTAAAGTAAAAGCACTTATTCAAATTGAAAAATTGAAATGCACGGATATGAGCTATTTACTGCGATTAACAAAATCCAATCCCTTATTAATGATGGAAATGATTGGAGCTTACCTGAAGCAAACACCCCCTTTGATCGTTGCAATGAAAGAAAGTTTTCAAAATAAAGATTGGGATTTATTATACGCCACCGTTCACAAAATAATTCCTTCCTTTTTAATTATGGGAATGAGCCCAAATTTTGAAACGATGGCAAAACAAGTGCAAGACTACGCCCGCACCCAACAACTGGAAGATAGCATACCAGATTTTGTTTTAAAGTTGGAAAATATTTGTGTGCAAGCGTGCGAAGAACTAGCAATAGAACTAAATGTAATGAAAAATATAAAGCCATGAACATGGATGATAAAATAAAACTTTTCCTTGTGGATGATGACGCGGTATTCCTCAAACTTTTGGAAATTGAATTTCTCCAAAACGCCGACTTCACCATAGAAACCTACCCAACCGGCGAGCTTTGCGTGGCACATTTGTCGCACGCTCCCGATGTAATTATCCTCGATTATCACCTCGATGGTATTGATAAAAGCGCCATGAACGGCATCCAGACCCTCGATAAGATAAAATCTTTCAATTCCGATATTTCGGTGATTATGCTCTCTTCACAAGATAAAATTGACGTAGCGATAGAATGTATGCACCATCGGGCGAGTGATTATGTCGTAAAAAGCGAAACCGCCTTTACACGTTTAAAAATTATCATTTCCAATATTTTTAGCTATAAAAAAATGGAGAAAACCGTGAATTGGTATATGGAGCGGATGTAGAGCTGCAATTTGGAACGTATGGTTTTGAAACCTCACTGATTAAATAAAAACGCCTTTTTTTTATATGCTCGCCGTTTTCCGTCACAAAAGAAATCCAAAAATTTGACAGGATAGAACCTCTTGAACTGAATGTGTGAATCATGCAACTCTTATATAGAATTATGTAACACTTTCCGGCAATAAAGCACTTACCTTACGTATCATGTTTCTTTATCAAAACAAAATGAAAAATTTAAAACACCAAAACTTTCTGATGCCGCGTAATCAAGCTTGATTTATGGACAATAAAGAAATTGACCAACTATTATCTGACGAGAACGAGCATCTCAATAAGTTGCACCAGATAGTGAATGACACTCTTAAAGCAGAGGAACTTATTATCTATAATCTTTTAAATCCTCCCTTGGAGATACTCACCCAAGGACAAAGAATTTCTGATAAAGTCGCCCGATTTGGAGGAAGTTGGCGGTTTATTATTTTATTTGGTATCATACTGACGCTGTGGATTATTTTCAATGTAATAGCTGTTGGGCATTTTAAGTTTGACCCTTATCCCTTTATTTTAATGAATCTGATACTTTCCTGTATTGCAGCCTTGCAAGCCCCGATTATCATGATGAGCCAAAACCGGCAGGAAGAAAAGGACAGAATGAGGAGCGAAAACGATTATTTGATAAATCTTAAAGCGGAAATGCAAATCCGCAGCCTACAGCAAAAAATGGATTTATTACTTGAAGAACAAATCAAAACCCTTTTTGACACCCAAGAAAAGCAATTCAACTTGCTCAAAGAAATAAATCTCAAATTGGACGACCTCAAACGCGGCAATGTGTGAATGATGTAACTTCTTTATTTAATTGTGTAATAAGCAATATCACCATTAAGCACACAAAAAACGGTCTATTTTATGGAGTTCTTATTCGCAAAAGCGAGTGTTTTAAAAAACCATTTATGAAAAAGGTATTTAATTCTTTTGTTCATTAACGCTTATCGCACGTAAATACTCCAATTTAGCACAAGACAATTTTGACATTTATCTTCCCAATTGGTTAGCCAAATATAATAAATTGATATATTCAGGTATTTTGATACTCATTATTACTATAAATCTATCAAATTTTTAAATAAATTATTTACATGGCATTATAGATAATTATGAAATTCTTGAAATTCTTTTTGTTGGTCTTTTTGCTTTCCATTCCCTTTTGGATATTGGGAGTCATTGCCCCAGATACGACGAAAATCCTGCCTATAAAACTCCCAATAAGTGCACTCATGACTTTCTGCCCCTTAATAGCGGCAGCCATATTGGTGTATAAAGAACGAAAAATGCAGGGCGTTAGGGAGCTGTTGAAATTATCCTTCGACTTTAAAAAAATCAAAGATAAGAAATGGTATATACCTGTTATTTTTCTGATGCCCATCCTAGCATTACTCTCTTATGGGTATATGAAAATAACAGGGGCAATCCTATCAGAACCCTCCCTATCATTTTTAGCTGTTTTCCTTTTTTTCTTTATATATTTTATGGGTGCCATTGGCGAAGAGCTTGGTTGGAGCGGGTATGTTATTGACTCTCTGCAAAATAAGTATGGGGCATTGAAAGCAAGCATTATTTTAGGAATTATATGGTCTTTATGGCATATCATACCGTGGAGTCAGGCACACCAAAGTACAAACTGGATAGTTTGGCAAGGTATCGGTACGGTTTTTTTACGGATAATCATGGTTTGGATATTTAACAATACCAGCAAATGTGTTTTTGCAATGATTCTCTTTCATACCATGATTAATATAAGCCCGTATCTAATTCCAAATTATGGCGCACACTATGACCCATTTATCTTTGCTATTTTGTTAATCATCACAGTAATCGTAATAACCTATTTATGGGGAACAAAAACGCTGCGTAGCTATAGATTTTCTTATTCTAATAGGATAATTCATAATTAAAAAAAGAATAAACTTCAAAATAACCAGAAATATCCTAACACACTTTATATGTTTTTGCCATTGCCATCATTTTCGTTGCGTTATTACCTCAGGTTAGAAATTTATATAAAAAGTAAATAAAATTATCCTTTACTATGCCTACAAATAATTTTGACATAAAAGGTCTAACCCCCGAGCAGGTGCTGGAAGCAAGGGAAAAAAACGGTTATAATCGTTTAGATTATAAAAAAGAAAATGGATTGCTGGATGCGTTAAAACGTATAGCAAAAGAGCCAATGGTTCTTTTATTATTGGTGGCATCCTCTATTTATTTCATCAGTGGAAAAACAGGAGATGGTATTTTTCTCGCGGTTTCTATTATGATAGTGTCCACCATTTCTTTATATCAGGATTCAAGAAGCCGTAATGCTTTAGAGAAACTAAAAACATTTACGCAACCTAATTGTAAAGTGATTCGCAATGGCGAAGTAATAGAAATAAAAAGCGAAGAATTAGTCATTGGCGATAGCCTGATGGTGGAAGAAGGTACTTCTATTACTGCCGACGGCATTATTATGCATTCTAATGATTTTTCAGTAAATGAATCCATCCTTACCGGCGAATCTTTATCGGTTTACAAAGACTTAACAAAAGAGGATAATTTTATTTATCGCGGCACAACGGTAGCCAGTGGATTAGCCATTGCCACCGTCACCGCTATTGGTAATGAAACCAAATTGGGCAAAATTGGTAAAAGCCTCGAAAATATTAAAGAAGAAAAAACACCCTTAGAATTACAAATCAACAATTTTGTAAAAAAGATGGTGCTGGCGGGAGTGGTCGTTTTCGGCATCGTTTGGGCTATCAATTATTTCCGTTCTTATGATGTATTCGATAGTTTGCTTAAAGCACTCACGCTTGCCATGAGTATTTTACCGGAAGAAATTCCCGTTGCTTTCACCACATTCATGGCGCTTGGCGCTTGGCGACTGATGAAAATGGGCATTGTAGTGAAACAAATGAAAACCGTGGAAACTTTGGGAAGTGCTACTGTAATCTGTACGGATAAAACAGGAACTATTACAGAAAATAAAATGAGTCTGGCAAAACTTTATATGCTTGCAACGGATAAAATTCCCAACCCTGAAAACGTAGCAAGTAAGGAGGAAAAAGAACTCATTAGGCTGTCTATGTGGGCGAGTGAGCCGATTCCATTTGACCCCATGGAAGTAGCATTACATGATACTTATTCACAAATAATATCAGTAGATGAAAGACCACATTATAAAATGATTCACGAATATCCGTTGGGCGGCAAACCGCCGATGATGACCCACCTTTTTGAGAATGATTTAGGCGAGCGTATCATCGCTGCAAAAGGAGCGCCAGAAGCATTGATGAATGTAAGCAACCTAACGGAAATTGAAAAACAGCAAATAGAAAATGCGATTAGAAACCTTGCAACCGATGGCTATCGGGTATTGGGTGTGGGCGAAGCAACTTTTAGTGGTAATAATTTTCCTGCAACGCAACAGGAATTTCAATTCATATTTAAAGGCATGATAGCTTTTTACGACCCACCGAAGCAAAATATTCAAAAAGTTTTAGAAGATTTCTACAAAGCCGGAATTGCCGTAAAGATTATTACAGGTGATAACACAGAAACAACAACTGCTATTGCAAAAGAAATTGGCTTTAGAGGCTATGAAAAAAGTATAACCGGAGAGGAGCTGATGAAATTACCAGCTGCTGAATTGCAAGAAAAAGTCATAGATACGAATATATTCACCCGAATGTTTCCTGATGCCAAGCTAAAGATTATCAATGCATTAAAAGCAAAAAATGAAATTGTAGCTATGACTGGCGATGGTGTAAATGATGGACCCGCGCTGAAAGCGGCACATATCGGAATAGCGATGGGCAAAAAAGGTACAGAAATAGCGAAGCAAGCGGCTTCCCTGATTTTGTTGGAAGATGATTTATCAAAAATGGTGGATGCGGTGGCGATGGGCAGAAAAATTTATACTAATCTTAAAAAAGCGATTCAATATATCATATCTATTCATATTCCAATCGTGCTTACCGTATTTATTCCCTTGGCTTTGCAATGGATTTATCCCAATATTTTTTCACCTGTACATATCATATTTTTAGAATTGATAATGGGTCCAACGTGTTCTATTATTTATGAAAATGAACCGATGGAAAAAAATACAATGATTCAGCAACCTCGACCATTTACAACTACTTTCTTCAATTTTAAAGAATTGACAACCAGCATTATACAAGGATTAATGATTACTGCCGGAACTTTAATAGCTTATCAATATGCAGTTCATCAGGGGTTGAATGAGCCGATTACTCGCACGATGGTTTTCACCGTTCTCATCGCTGCCAACATAGTTCTGACCCTGGTCAACCGCTCCTTTTATTATTCCATTATCACCACCATGAAGTATAAAAATAATTTAGTTTTATTGATTATCAGTATAACTGTTACCATTACAGGATTATTACTTTATGTAAAGCCAATGACGCAATTTTTCCAATTTCAATCTTTGAATGGGTCTCAACTGTCCATTAGTGTTGGAATCGGTTTTGTAAGTGTAATTTGGTATGAAGTGGTAAAATGGAGAAAGCGAATAAAAAATATAGATAATTGAATTGCTATCAATACCTTAAATCTTAAAGCGCCTTCATCGGCAAGTCTTCAGAATAACCAATTTTCTGGGCTTAAAAAAAATGTTGAAAATAATTTCGGATAAATTTGTCTTTTATTTTGAGCGCGCGTATATTTGTACTATAAATTTCACTTAAAAGAAAAAATGTTTTCAAAGTCGTGCGAATATGCTATAAAAGCAATGATTTTTGTAGCCCAAAAGTCAAAGGACGAAACAAGAGTAGGACTCAAGGAAATTGCCAAAGGTACGGACTCCCCGGAGCATTTTGTAGCTAAAATAATGCAGGAGTTGAGTCGCAAAAAATTGATACACTCTGTGAAAGGACCCAATGGCGGATTTTATATGGATAAGGAGGATTTAAAGACTTCCATTGCTGATATCATAAAAGCGATAGACGGAGATAAACTTTATTTGGATTGTGTTTTAGGTCTAAAAGCTTGTTCAGAAAAAAATCCGTGTCCGGTGCATTTTGAATTTAAAGAAATTAAGAAGAAAATAATCAAAATGATAGAGAATAATACAATTGGGGATTTTAATGAAAAATTGGATACCGGAAAATTTTTCTTGAAAAACGATTCGTTTTTTTAAAGGGCTTATAAAAGATAAAAGGGTCTTAATATACTAAATTAAATCTAAAGAACAGGAAGCATAAGCGCCCGATACGACAAATTACCAAGGTTTAAAATGAGCCAACGATATCAATAGTCCACCCGCGAAAATGTGTGAATTATGCAACTTTTTCCCATAATTGTGTAACACTTCTCGGACCTAGCCGAAGTACCTTTACATTATTTTTTGATGGAAATGAAATGAAAAATTTAAATAATAAAATAATAATCGGTCTCTCTGAAACTGCTAAATTAAATTTACTTATAGTTCGTAAATAAACCGATTCTTATCATTGCATAAAATAGATTCTAAAGCCTTAATATATACAATATGAAGCAAAATCAACTTAAACTCGCTACATCATTATTAATAATTCTATTTTCAGAAATTATTCATGCCCAAAGTCCAAATAATATTATTGGTAATAATGAAGGTTACTTTGGGCTTTGGCTGTTGGGGATTGTAGCTGGAGCAGCATTTACAATCATAATTAGTTATTTGTATTTCAAATTTAGTAATCAGGTTGCACATAACAACGAATGGAAAAAAGTGGGTTTGGAAAATCCCCTTTCTGATTACTTGAAAAACCTAACCAGTAAGCAAATTCATCTGCTTATGAAAACAAAAAAAGTAAAACGCAGCAGCAGCGCCACTGATAATGGTTCCCCGGATACTTCAAAATCTATCATTACCTTCGTCGTTTTACTCTTTTCTTCTGGTGCTTTACTGGCTCAATCTGCCAATTCTAAAAGTGAATCCTTATTAAGTCAACCCGGTATCATTATTACAATTGTATTACTATTTATTCCCGTTTTATTAGGCATAGTATATGCTTTAGTAAAGATAAATGATACAATCAAGTATTATTTCAATATAGACAGACGAAAAGAAGCGGAGCGGTTTGCGGAACAACTAAAAAATTTGGATGACCCCCAGTTTGAAGCGGAGTTGGCAAAACAAAAAAATGGGTTAGATTTTAATTTAACGAATAATGAACTTTCAGGAATAGAGCAAGCCGAAGACCTCAAAGGCACTATCATAAATGCAAGTGACAAGCGCAATGTAAACTTTACAGAAGTAAAAAAGAAAGCCGCCAAAAGACCCATTTTGGAACCCGATATCACAAAGCTAATTTTGTGGTACTGTGGGTGTGCTGCTTTTTGGCTGGTAGTGGGTACGGGCATTGGTGAATATCTTGGGATAAAATTTATTGCCCCTGATGCCGACCATATCAGTTGGCTAAGTTTTGGAAGACTACGCCCCGTACACACGAATATGGTGTTTTGGGGATGGGCATCTTTGGGAATGATTGGATTGGGTTATTATGTAGTGCCGACGGTAAGTAATACAAAAATTTACAGTATTAAGTGGGGTTGGATAGCCCTCGTATTGACGAATTTGATGGTGATTTTGGGTTCGCTGTGTTTGATGTCGGGTATTAATAACGGCGGTGGAGAATTCAGAGAATATATATGGCCCGTGATGGCGCTATTTGCTGTTGCATTGATACTTACGTTAGCCAACTTTATATTAACCGTAGCAAAACGAACGACGGAAGAAATTTATATCTCCAATTGGTACATCGTCTCGGCTATTATATTCACTATTATAGTTGCACTCACTGCTTATTTACCTTTTTGGCAAGATGGTGTAAGTGAAACGATTGTACAAGGTTATTTTATGCATTCTGGTGTAGGGATGTGGTTCACATTATATACACTCGGGCTATTATATTATTTTATACCCCAACAAATTAATTTACCCATCTATGCTTATAGTTTAGGAATATTGGCTTTTTGGACGCAAATCATTTTTTATACCATCATAGGAACGCATCACTTTGTATTTGCACCGCTGCCGTGGTGGTTGCAAACGGTGGCTATAGTAGGCAGTGCAGGCATGATTATCCCCGTGGTGGCAGCTACCATCAATTTTACAATGACCTTTAAAGGGCAATGGCATAAGGTATCGCATAGTTATACGCTCCCGTTTTTCTTAGTAGCCGTGGTATATTATTTTATGGTATCCATGCAGGGCACTGCCGAGGCATTTAGGTTTACCAATCTGATTTGGCATTTTACCGATTTTACCGTCGCACACGCACATTTAGGTTTTTATGGCATCATTACATTTGCTTTGTGGGGTGGTATGTACGCCATTGTTCCCAGACTCACCGGCAAAGAACCTTCGCAACGCTTGGTAGGCGCGCATTTTTGGCTGGCATTCATCGGTCTTTTATTTTATGCGATTCCATTATCTTATGGAGCTACTTTAAAAGGGCTGATGTGGATGGAAGGAAAGCCGTTTCTGGATAGTGTTGTTTTGATGTTTGAATACTGGCTTTGGAGGGCAATTGGCGGTAGCTTAATGTTTATTTCCCATTTGATATTTGCTTATAATTTTTATAAAATGACTTCAAAAGGGGTGGAAGAAGTAGATGTAAAAGAAGAAGCATTTAAAATATTAGAAGCCGAATTAGAAACGCAACCAGCTTAATATCATTGATATGAATATATTTAATAACCATAAGAGATTATATCTGACCGCGGGCGCATTATTTACATTTTTAACTTACATCGTAGTAATAATGCCTGCCTTCCAGAATCAGCGAAACAATGCCCCACTCCCTGGTACCATGCCTCTAACCGGGGATGAGCGGGCAGGAAAGTTAATCTACATCGGAGAAGGTTGCGTAGGTTGCCATTCGCAACAGGTGCGTAATGTAGAGATGGATAAAATGTTTGGCGCTCGACCCGGTATGGCAGCCGATTACGCCAATATAGGACGCACCAGTATTTGGCAAAACACGGCTACGGTGATGGGTACCGAACGAACCGGACCGGACTTAACCGATGTAGGTAACCGACAACCCAGCATAGAATGGCACTTAATGCACTTATACAATCCCAGAATTGTAGTAGCACAAAGTATAATGCCTTCTTATAAATGGCTTTTTGAAATAAAAGAAAATCCATCAAAGAGTGATGTAATTGTAAATGTTCCCGCCAATTTTATGAATGGAAAACCTGGAAAAATGGTGGCAAAAAAGGAGGCATTACAATTAGTAGCTTATCTGCAATCATTAAAACAAGCTCCGCTTCCTGACGATACCAAACCATTTAAATTCTTATACAAACAGCCCGTTAAAGCAATTGCTGGTGCAAACAACGGCACACCAATTGCGGACGGGAAAGCATTATACACGGCTAATTGCCAAAGCTGTCATCAAGAAAATGGAGAGGGATTGAAAGGTGCATTTCCTCCATTAAAAGGAAGTAGTGTGGTAAATGGGGAGAATTTAGAGTTATATGTAGATATAATTATGAACGGTTATGATGCAAGACCTGAATATGGTGTAATGGCTGCGGTAGGAACGAATATGGAATTTGATGAGCATCAAGTAGCCGCCATTATTAACCACGAAAGGAGTGAATGGGGAAATACCGGAAAAAAAGTAACGCCGGAAGAAGTAAAAAAGATAATGGATTTCATCAAAATTAAAACCTCCACCATCCAATAAATCACATGAAAAAATTTATAATATCCGCCTTATTACTATTCGCTATTCAATTGGTAGCTATTGCCTGCCCGGTATGCGAACGCAATCAACCTAAAGTTTTGAGAGGTATCGTACACGGTGCTGGACCCGAAAGTAATTGGGATTATGTAAGCGTAGCGATAACCGCCATCATTGCTTGCTTTACCTTGTTTTATTCCATTAAGTGGTTAGTAAAGCCCGGTGAAAAGAATTCGAATCATATAAAATATTCTATTTTAAAGTAAATGATTATGAATAATAAATGCTCGGTACTTATATTTATAGATAACGACCCAAAACCGTATGGGGAGTATTTAGTGCCTATCAATTTTGAGCTAGACACTCGAAAATTAGTGGATGGCGAACACGTTTTAAAAATTGTAAGCAAAGACCCGCTTGGCAAAGAAGGGATGCGCAAAATCCCATTTGTCGTGAGAAACGGTCCCGGTATTGCCTTGGAAGGAATTACGGAGAATGATGTGGTAGATGGCATCATCCCTCTGATGATAAATGCTTATGGCAAAGGCGACCAAAAGCGATTCTTGATAGAGGGCAGTGAATCTCCACATCCCATCCCTGCCTTTCTATGGGTAATCATTATTGGCTTTCTTGGCTGGGCTCTTTATTATGCGGTCATCTCTCTTAATACACCCTTGTCTTGATAAAGGAAATAGTAAATAAAATTAAATAAATGGTAATTATTCTATCCGTTATAGGGCTTGTTATAATTGTTCGAGTCTAGAAACTCAGACCAGTTTTCTAAAATATTTTTTGTTCTACTGTATTAAAGGCAAAAATAATAGATATCCTAATAATGAAAAACATTTTGATAACTGGAGCAACAGGCAATGTAGGCTTGGCTGTTATTAAAGCACTATCTGAAATTCGGCATCAATTAAACATTATAGCTGGAGTTAGGGACTTGGAAACAGATAAAGAAAAATTAGCTGCCTATAATATTTCTTTAAAACAATTCGATTTTACTGATATTACATCTTACGCGTCTGCTTTAGCTTATTGTGATATACTTTTTTTACTAAGACCACCGCAGATTTCAGCCGTAGAAAAATATTTCAAACCGCTCATTCATACAGCAAAAGAAGTTGGCATTACTCATATCGTATTTTTATCGGTGCAAGGGGTGGAGAAAAGTAAAATTATTCCACATCATAAAATCGAAAAATTAATTATAGAAAGTAAAATCCCTTTTACCTTTTTACGTCCAGCGTATTTTATGCAAAACTTTACGACCACTCTACGGAATGATTTAGTAAATAAGAAGAGCATATTTCTACCGGCAGGCAATGCAAAGTTTACCCTGATTGACGTGCGTGATATTGGCACAGTGGCTGCCAAAATATTAATGGATGTCACAAAACATATCAATAAATCTTATGAATTGACTTGTAATGAAAAATGGACTTTCAAAGAAATGGCGGCGCAATTAAGTAAAGGATTAGGCATAAATATTCAATACCAATCGCCCAATTTACTTCATTTCTACCTGACAAAAAGAAAAGAAAAAATGCCGTCTATGTTAATTCTTGTCATGATTATGCTGCATTATTTTCCAAGATTTCAGAAAGAACCTTCCATTACCAACTGGGTAGAAAAAATTACAGGCAAACAGCCTACAACATTTAATCAATTTATAAACAATAATAAAAGTGACTTGATATAATGAGAAATACGATGCCATCTATAATTATTCGTGAATTTCTATCCTGTAATTTTAATTCCCTAAACTAATAATCAAAAAAGAACTTAATGGAAAAAATTCTTGTTACCACCGATTTCTCAACCAATTCAAAAGCAGGTTTGCGGTTTGCCATTCAACTAGCATCTCAAAATAAATATGAGTTAACATTTTTTCATTCCTATCATATCATGAAACCTGTATCGTGGAGTGATGCTGCTTTTGAGGCTTATGAAAAAAAAGAAGTGGATAAAATTCTAAAAAATCTGCATCAATTTGTGGAATCTGTTTATGAAAGTGTTGGGATAGTTTCTGAAAATACGAAATGCGTCCTATCAAGTTCGACTCTTGCAGAAACCAGTATCAGAGAATACGCTGCTGAAAACCAATTCAGTTTCATTTGCATTAGTACAAGAGGTGCTGGGAAATTGAAGAGAATATTTGGCACAAACACTTCCAATCTTATCAACTATTCTTCCGTTCCGGTAATCGTAGTGCCACGCAATTATAGCATAAGCAAAATAGAAAGTATTCTTTACGCATCCGACCTTGTCAATCTTGAAAATGAATTGGAAAAAGTTGTTGCATTTGCAAAACCATTAAACGCAAAAGTAGAGTTACTGCATTTTAATTCTCTGGCAGATGTAATTACAGATTCTAAAATCATTGAAATAGCAGTTAAGGAGTTCTCAAAATATGATATTGAGCTGCACTTTAAAAACACAAATCTAGTGAATACCCTTATTTCAAATATTGAATCTGCCATTCAGAAATCAAAACCATCCATGCTGATAATGTTCACCCTGCAAAACAGAAGTCTTTTCCAAAAAATATTTCTCTCCAGCGTATCAGCCAAATATTCCTTTAATGCAAAAGTGCCGCTACTCGTTTTTAATAAAATTTAATCTAACACATAATGGAACTAAGTAATTAATCATTTATAATTGACCATTGACCGCTTTCTAAAATACTGACAACGAATTACTTATTGAAAAAAGAATTGGCGATTATTTAAGTCGCATCACTTACTTATAAATAAAAGCTTAAAATTAATCACCATACTAAAAGAATTTCAGAGTGATAATATTCCAAATAGCCACTTATTAGTCATTAAATAAAAAATGACGAATGAAAATTAAATATCCTATTGAAGCACCTCATACGCTGTCGGTAGAGGACGTTTTTCAGTCACTTCAAACAGATGCTGTTGCAGGGCTTCGTGAATCTGAAGCCGAAAAGCGTTCAAAAGAATTTGGTCTAAATGTTTATCAAGTCCAAAAACCGAAAAGTATAGGATTGATGATTCTTCAGCAATTCAATAGTCCTATTGTTTACTTATTATTAGTTGGTATAGCGGTTTCCTTATACTTTCAAGATTTTATAGAAGCGATTGCTATTGGAGTGGTGATTTTGGTAAATGCCACAATCGGTTTTTTGATGGAGCTTCAGGCACGAAATTCCATGACTGCATTAAAGGAGATGGATGTAATACTTTCCAAAGTCATTCGAGATGGAAAAACGCAGGAAATCCCTTCTGAGAAATTGACAATTGGCGATGTCGTGTTGCTGGAGGCTGGTGATGTGATTCCTGGTGATGGTCGTTTGGTCGTGTCCAATCAATTACAATGTAATGAATCTTCGCTTACGGGCGAGTCGCTTCCTTCGGAAAAGGACATCAAAAAACGGTCAAAAGATACTTCACTTGGAGACCAGCACAATATGGTGTTTAAAGGAACTTCGGTAACGAATGGAAATGGGAAAGCCGTAATTACAGGCATCGCACAAAATACACAATTGGGTACTATTACTTCACTGGTAGAAAATGCGGCAGAAACTATTACACCTTTGGACAAAAAGCTAAATACTTTAAGCAGGAAACTTATTTGGCTAACATTAATCATGATTTTGATATTTTCCATTACAGGAATGATACAAGGCAAAGAATGGTTGGTGATTATTAAAACTTCTATTGCTTTAGCCGTTGCTGCGTTTCCCGAAGGCTTGCCTATTGTGGCTACCGTGGCTTTGGCTCATGGAATGTTGCTAATGGCGAAGCGAAAAGTGATTGTCAAAAAAATTTCTTCCGTAGAAACGCTTGGAAGTACGACCGTGATTTTGACTGATAAAACTGGAACCCTAACTGAAAACAAGATTTATGTGGATACTTTTTCTTTTCCAGAAGAGAACCTGAAAGTGCATATTGAAAATGATACTTTAATATTTGATAAGGAAGAGGTAAAGAAAGGCGCAGAAAATTTTGAAAAATCAAAATTAGTTGGAGCGTTATGTAACAATGCTACCGTGGAAAAGGAAGGAGATGAAAAAAAGACATCGGGAGACCCCATAGAAATAGCGCTCCTCCAATTGGCGGACGCATCAGGTTCGGCTGTCGAAGATTTTAAAGCACCATATGAACGCATAGCGGAAGTGCCGTTTAATTCAGATACTAAAATAATGGGTACTTTACATAAAAGCCCAAAAGGAAATTTTGTAGCAGCAAAAGGGTCGGTAGAACATTTGTTGAAAGAATGTAGTAATATACAATTTGGAGCGTCTATCAAAGCATTAAATGAAAACGAAAAAAATACGATATTAGCAGCATCAGAAAAAATGGCTACTCAAGGGCTTCGGGTATTGGCATTTGCTTATAGAGAGGAGGCTGAACTTGATAAAGATAATTTTTTGAATGATTTGATATATGTCGGAATGATTGGTTTTTTAGACCCGCCTCGATTGGACATCAAAAAAGCGATGCTCCGATGCAGAAATGCAGGGATTAAAATAGTGATGATAACGGGCGACCACCCCATGACGGCGCTTAATATCGCCCAGAAAACAGGTTTGATAGATGAAGGAGAACAGCATGTAATCACTGGAGAAGACCTGCCTTCTATGGAATCACTTACCGATGAATGGAAAAAAAAGATACTTTCTACCGCCGTCTTTGCCCGAACTACACCCAAACAAAAATTAGATATTGCGGATGTCTATCAAAAAGCAGGCAATATAGTGGCTATGACCGGAGATGGCGTAAACGATGCGCCTGCCTTGAAGAAAGCGGATGTTGGAATCGCTATGGGGCTGAGGGGTACGCAAGTGGCTAAAGAAACGGCAAGTATTGTGTTAAAGGATGGTTCTTTTGCTTCCATTGTGAAGGCTATCGCTCAGGGCAGGGCGATTTTTCAGAATATACAAAAGTTTGTAATTTACCTTGTTTCCTGCAATTTGAGTGAAATATTTATCGTGACAGCATTGGGTTTTATTGATCCCGCATCCACCTTACTCCCTTTGCAAATCTTATTTTTAAACATGGTAACAGATGTATTTCCAGCATTGGCGCTTGGTCTGGGTAAGGGAGACAAAACGGTCATGAAAAACCCGCCAAAAAATCCGGAGGAGGCTATTATTTCTAATAGAGATTGGATAGATATTGCATTATATTCTATTGCGATGACCTTGTCCGTACTTATAGCGGTTATTTATTGCAAACAAATCATCATGACTGACGACCGAGTGACAAACAATGTTGCATTTATAGCCCTCGCATTTGCGCAATTATTTCATGTGTTTAATATGTCTGCTGCTCATTCAAGATTATTCGTAAATGATATCACCAAAAATAAATTCGTGTGGTGGGCACTTTTGATTTGCACGGGTCTGCTGGCATTTGTTTATATACTGCCCCAAACGCGTTTGGTGCTGAACTTCGCCGAGTTACCAGCCAAAGTATGGATGGTGTCTATATTGGCGAGTTTGTTACCGCTCCTAATTGTACAGATTTATAAAAGAATTTGGAAAAGGTGAAAGCCCTCCCTAAAAGAATATCACATTATTCGCACAATTCATTAAAATGTGGCTATTGCAGCGGTCAATACTCCCTCGCTATATGATTTGCTGCCAAATCCATTTAGCTGTTAATTTCTATAGAATGCAGCAGCACTTCGTAATAGGTAGGGCAGGCTTCTTGAGGTTTTAAGCAGGTCGCTCCGCTCCTATATTACATCTCGCAAACCTTAACCCTGAACTGCCTTTAAAAAAATATTGCAACAAGAAAGCTATAACCAGCGTTTTAGGTCGTATTTTTAAGTTAAATTAGAACTTCTGTAAAATTTATTGCAATTAAATATGATTTCAAAAAAAATGAAATATGCCCTGAAAGCCCTCATTTACATTGCCGAAAGCAACGAGCAGGTAAAAACCAAAGATATTGCCGAAAATGCGCGCATTCCAAAGAAATTTTTAGAGCAAATTCTTTTGGATTTGAAAAGAGGCTGCATCATCGCCAGCAAGCAGGGGAGTGCCGGTGGGTACTATTTTTTGAAAAAACCGCACGAAGTTGCCCTGTCTGACATTTATCGCATCATTGACGGTCCGATTGCTTTGCTTGCTTGCGTCTCCAAAAATTTTTACGAACCGTGCAGTGATTGCCCTGATGAAGCGGGCTGCAAAATTCGATGGGCTTTGCACCGCGTGCGCGAACAAACCTTGAGTGTGATGGAAACCATTACCATTGCTGACTTGGCGAAGCAGTGAAAAAAATTTAATTAAATTCTACTAATTTTGTAGACTAATATAAAAGCCCTTATCTTTGTCGTATCGTTGACAGCCAAATCTGAAATAACATGAAAGCGATCTGTTCAAACGGTTTATTTTTAACTATTTTACTCCTTGATTCTCAATCTACTGCCGCAAGTGACGCGTCATATTGTTGTTATTCTTAATACTGCCATCGTTTACAGACTGACCAAATAAAATCAAATTCAACAAATTATTCCACTTGTGTGAAGTAGGCAGCACTACTTTACAAATAGACTGCTATTTTAACAAAAAAAACATGGCAAACGAATTGTACGAAACGACTTCCACTCCTACCGAACCGGATGCGCTTGTTCAAAATGGCGAATCAAAAACTTCCTTTTGGGCAACGGTAAGCGAAGACATTTGGGCAGTTTTTATCGCAAGTGTGCTGATGGTAGGTGTACTTATTTGGGCTTTTGCTGCGCCCGATTTTAAATTTGTGACTCCAAACTATGGCTGGGCAGATGCGAATGCTTTATTTTCTAAAGTTCTGAATATCAATAATTTACTTTTAATAATTGGAATTGGCACTGTCTATGCACTTTTATCCTCCATTGCCATTCAACTATCCGGTGGCAGCGTGCGGAAATACCTGACTGGGTTTGGATTCATTTTTTTGTTGGGCATTTTGTCGCTGGTTATCGCTGGAAATAGCAGCGTCAACGATTTTGGTGTTGAGTATGTGATATTTGCACTATTGCTGGGCTTGACTTTTAGCAATGTATTCAGACTTCCCAACTGGCTCCAAGAAGCCGCGCGTTCTGAGTTTTTTATCAAAACTGGTTTGGTGATTTTGGGTGCGAGTGTGCTTTTCAAAGCGATTGTGGCGGCAGGTTTGCCGGGCATTTTGCAAGCGGTGGCGGTGGTGAGCGTGGTGTGGTTTTTCTCGCTGTGGCTTTCGCGTAAGCTGAAAGTAGATGATGAATTTGGCGTGATATTGGCTTCGGCGGTTTCGATTTGTGGCGTTTCGGCAGCGATTGTAGCGGCGGGCGCGATTCAAGGTGATAAGAAAAAATTATCTTATGTGACCACGCTGGTTTTGCTGGTCGCTATCCCGATGCTGATTCTCCAACCTTGGGCAATTCGCTTTTTCAACATTCCTGAACTCGTCGGCGGCGCGTGGCTCGGCGGCACTTTGGATACAACAGCTTCCGTAGCGGCTGCTACCGAATCAGTGGGCGCAGCGGCAACTACCATCGGCTCTATCGTCAAGCTCTCGCAAAATGTATTAATCGGTGTAGCTGCCTTTTTCATTGCAACTTGGTGGGTGATGCGCAAAAGTCCCGACCAAAAACTGAACGGCGAAAAACCCAGTCTGCAACTCGTGTGGGAACGCTTCCCGAAATTCGTCTTGGGATTCATTGCTGCTTCCTTGATTTTCTCTTTTTTAATTCCAACTGATACGGTGAAACAAGTGGGAGGTTTCTTGAAAAGTTTGCAAACGGTGTGGTTCGCGCTGGCTTTTGTGGCAATTGGTTTGGAAGCACGTTTTGCGGATTTGATGAAAATGCAAGGCGGTCGCCCGGCGCTGGTATTTATTAGTGCGCAGCTTTTTAATATTTTTTGGACTTTATTATGGGCTTATTTACTTTTTGGCGGGATTTTATTACCAATACCCGATGTTCAGTAAAAACCGCAAAATGTAAAATTTTAAATATAAAATGTAAAAGAAATGACCTGCATGTATAGAGAGACTTTTACATTTAGCGGTTTACATTTTACATTAAAAGTGGTCAGCCCTGCGGGAACAGAGCTGACCACTTAGAACGAAAACGCTGCATAGAAAGTGTTATTAAACCAGAAGCCTATCGGTAAGATTACATAAATTTAACTCCGCATAGTAATTAATTAAACATGAGTAAAACAGAATACGATGCGGTCGTCGTTGGCGCTGGTCCAAATGGATTAGCAGCAGCTATTTTATTGCAGCAACAAGGGCTTTCCGTGTTGGTGGTGGAAGGAAAATCCACGATTGGTGGAGGCTTGCGCTCGGCAGAACTGACGTTACCAGGTTTCAAGCATGATATTTGTTCTGCCATTCATCCCTTGGCAATGGCTTCGCCTTTTTTTAAAACCTTACCTTTGCACGAGTTTGGCTTAGAATTTATTGACCCGCCTATCTCCGCAGCGCATCCTTTTGACGATGGTACTGCAGCGGTTTTAATTAAATCATTACAAGAGACCGCTTTTTTATTACAAAAAGATAAACAAAGTTATTTAAATTTAATAAAACCATTAGTAGATAAGTGGGATAAATTATTGCCCGATTTATTAGCGCCTTTGCGCATTCCTAAAAATCCTATCGCTTTTGCAAAATTTGGATTAAAAGGTTTACAACCTGCCACGCTTTTGGCAAATCGTTTTTCCACTACAAAAGCGAAAGGTTTACTCGCAGGCATGGCAGCGCATTCGATTTTGCCGCTTTCTAAACTCGCTACTTCTGCCATTGCAATGGTGTTAATGACGGCAGGTCACGCGCGCGGCTGGGCAATTCCCAAAGGTGGCTCGCAACAAATCGCAAACGCATTAGCAGCATATTTTGTGTCGTTGGGTGGCAAAATTGAAACCGACTTTTATGTCAAATCATTACAACAATTACCTTCGGCTAAAGCCATTTTATTTGATATTACACCCCGCCAATTATTACAAATCGCAGGGCATACATTTAGTTCTTTATACAAATGGCAATTAGAACGCTACCGCTACGGCATGGGCGTGTTCAAAGTAGATTGGGCATTGGACGGAGCCGTGCCATTCACAGCCGAGGAATGTCGAAAAGCTGGCACGATTCACATCGGCAATACTTTACAAGAAATCGCGCATTCGGAACAAGCGACTTGGAATGGCGCACACGCTGAAAAACCCTTCGTACTGTTGGCACAACAAAGTTTATTTGACCCCTCACGCGCACCCGCAGGCAAGCAAACGTTGTGGGGCTACTGTCACGTGCCAAATGGCTCCAAGGTAGATATGACCGATGCCATCGAACGGCAAGTGGAACGCTTCGCTCCTGGTTTCCGCGAACGAATTCTGGCGCGACACGTGATGAACACGGCTCAAATGGAACTTTACAATCCCAATTATATCGGTGGCGATATTAATGGTGGCGCGATTGATATTACACAGCTATTTACACGTCCGGCACTGCGGTATTCACCTTATCGCACTTCAACAAAAGGTTTATACATCTGTTCTTCTGCGACTCCTCCGGGCGGCGGAGTGCATGGAATGTGCGGGTATCATGCGGCATGGCGGGCGTTGCGGGATGTGTTTGGAATGGGAAGTCGGAAGTTGGAAGTCGGAAAGAACGATAGATAAAGTACTCGTTTAGTTTGCCATAGTTTAATTGACTAAATAAAATAAATTATTATTTAGTGTAGGTAAGAAAGACTGTTTGACGAAATGGAGACTGTATATTTACTTATGTTTTAAAAATTATAATTGTGCCAATTTTGCGGCTTCTTCTCTTTAGATGGTTTGGTTTTGTTCATTCTTGAACACGATGTTGAAATACACGACAAATTCTGCTTTTGCACCTTTTTTGACCTTGCCGTTTCTCGCTTTCACTTGGTTGAACGTCCTAAATTAGGGAATTGGATGTTCCGTATTGTCCATCAAAAGTAAGTTGATGCCAATTTCAACTAGGGAAATGCTTTGCTATGTTACTTTAGCTGTAATAGCCAACTCTGTTGGGCTGGAAAAGCTCGAAAGAACACTGTTTTTACATCCTTACTTATAAATCACTTTACCTTATCCATAAAACAAATATAAGACAAGATTGATTAAAAGTGAATTTTCGGAAGTTGAACAAAAATACTTGTGAGGGAAAACGCCCTTAAACCTTCATTTTATCATTGCCCAAAAGTGATACCTTCACTAACAAAATTTGAATCTAAATGGAAGAAATTACTGATGGAAGAAGGCGAAGAAATTTCATATGGAATCACATCAACTCCCTTTTTGTTTGAAAATAAAAAAGGAGTTATAAACGCTCGCTTATAACTCCTTAATTACTAATGTGGGCAATGACGGATTCGAACCGCCGACCCCTCCGACGCGTCGGAGTGCGCTGAACCAGCTGAGCTAATCGCCCTTTTCAATCAAAGCTTTTATAAACTTTCGACTTTTCATGCGCTTGATGTAAAGCTCTCTTCGAACTGCCTCCAGTTTCGTTTCAAAATCTTCTGTGTAAACCAATTGCCACGGCACGCCCGCTTTGGTCGCCAAGCTACTGCCCGCGTCGTGACGACGTAGTCGGTCATCTAAATTACCAGTAGAACCTGTGTAGTATCGGTCTAATTTTTCAGAATAAAGAATATAAATGCAGTACATATTCTAAAATAAAAAAAAGCCCTACCAGAATATGGCAAGGCTTTGATTGACGGGTGGGCAATGACGGATTCGAACCGCCGACCCTCTGTGTGTAAAGCTGCATCAGCGTGTTTTCATACGAAATCACCTATTGTTAAATCCTTATTTTATAGGCATTTTCCTCAGAATAAATTCACATTGATGCAAATGAATTGTATTTTTGTTTGAAAATAGTTTGAAAATTTTCAAACGTAAGCGATTCAATTATGGCTATCACCGCAAAGATATTTCTGGATAAGCGTCACGCGAAAAAGGACCAAAGCTACTCTATTAAGATACGACTCACGATTCATCGGAAACTGATTGAGATAGCCTCCGGTTATACCATCCCTGAAAATTATTGGGATGAGCAAAACCAAAAGGTAAAGTCCAAATGCCCAAACATTCAAAATACCACGCGACTGAATATGCTCTTGCAAAAAAAGAGAAGTCATGCACTTGAAATTTTGATGAAATTAGAGGATGACAATACACTCGCTCAACTTTCGCTTCCAGAAATTAAAAGCCGTATTACCGGAAAAACGACGGAGGGAAATGTGCTGACATTTTGCCAAGAGATAATGGCAGAATTGGAACAAGCTGGGAAAATTGGGAATGCCAGAGTATATAAAACGTTGCATAATAGTCTGGCGACTCACGTTACTGGCAAAGATATTTCTTTTAAGCAGCTAACTTTTAAGTGGCTCAAAGTTTATGAAGCTTGGTATCTTGCTGGTTCTAATAATAAAAAAAAGAATTCGCTGAATGGATTAAGCGTCAATCTCCGAACGCTCCGAGCACTTTATAATCGAGCTATCAAACACAAAATAGTAGAAAAGGATTATTACCCCTTTGATGATTACAAAATTCAGCACGAAAAAACGCGCAAACGTGCCATACCCCATCAAGATCTTTCCAAATTAAAAAATACTGAGCCGCAAACCGACCGCCAACGCCGAGCCAAAGACTATTTTTTAATGAGCTTCTACTTGATGGGTACTTCTTTCATTGATCTTGCATTCTTAAAGGTAGAGGACATTAAAAGCGGAAGAATCGAATACAAACGTAAGAAAACCGGAAGGCTGCATAGCATCAAAATTACCCCTCCCTTACTGGAAATTCTGAATCGTTATACTAAAGAAAAATCTGCTGATGATTTTATACTCAACATTATCCAGAAAGAACAAGTGTTTAAAAAACAATACGCCGCTGCTCGGGACGAAATGCGCAGGTACAACAAAGCATTGAAAGGATTGGCTACTTTAGCCGGAATTGAGGATACCATTACAAGTTATACGGCTCGACATACTTTTGCCACGACTGCTAAATTCAAGGGTGTTCCAGTCGCTGCTATTTCCGATGCGCTTGGGCATTCTGATGTAAAAACGACGCAAATTTATTTAGACCAATTTGATAATGAGACGATGGACGCGTATAATGAGTTTATTATTGGTGAGGATTAAAGCTCAAAAAAGGAAAAAGAAAAGCCACCCTATAGAGTGGCTTCTTTTGAATATTAAATTTTGAAATTGCTTTAATCTATTGTTACAGTCTGATCATTCATAACGTGAGCAGTCATAATAAAGCCCATGGGAGCACCGCCGGGCGTACCAGGGTTTGGCTCTGGAGAATATTGATAAGTTGCGTTGAGATTGACCATTTGCCCATCTACTGCCTGCACATCTCTTACTTCAATTTTTACAATACCGCCACTGGTAGCAGATGGTCTAGTTACTTCGGTTATTCTACCCATTGCCATCATGTTGGCTCTAATGGCGACCTTGCCTTCAGCGTAAACGTTAGCTCGTACCTTGAGTTGAATAAGATTTCCTATCTGCGCAGTGCTTGGATTCACGTCATTTACCAATTCAAAGTATATCAGGGTACCTGCAGTTAGTTTTACTTCGCGTCCCGGTGTCGGTGGGTTTAAAGCTGGGTTACAATTTGCGTTGATGGCAAGTAAGTTACTGAAAAATAATGCGATAATAGATGTAATAAACAAGCTCTTTTTCATGATTTTTTTTATTTTTTGCAAGTTTTGAAATATTTTATTAAATGTTTTTTTTACAGCTGTACAGTTGTATTATTCAATACGGAAGCATTTACACGCTGCCCAATATTCAATTCGGCAGGAAATCCTGGTTTCGACGCTTTGATATTAATCGGTGTGGCACGTAGCTTGATATTCTGACCATCTACAGCCTGTACACTTTTTACGATAACTTGCATGGAAGCACATTTGTTTTCACAATTGCGACAAGCCTGTTGTGCTTTTTCTACGCGGGTTATTTCTCCTGTTGCAATGGTACCGGCACTGATGACTACTTTGCCGTTTACAGTCACGTTGTTTCTCACAAAGAAGTCAACTGGATGCCCAACTTCTACCTCTTCACTTGTAAAGTCAATACCTGATTCTAAAGCGACTTCTGTGCCTGCTTGAATGATAATCGGGAGCGTTGTGGAACTGTTTTCAAAAGTGAAAGACTGCCCGAATGCACTAATCAAACCAAGCACTGCTGCTACAAAAAAACGATTCAAATTTTTCATTGTGTTTTAAATTTATAATTAAGGTTAATGTTCTTGGCGAAGTTTTATTTACTCGCGCTTTCATTTATAAGTAGCAGTATTTGCAAAAGGGTACCCATTCTTTGGAAAAAAATTTCTGGAATTTTTCAAAACACTTGTTTCTATTAATTCTTCGATAACTAATTTTAAAAAAGAGAATAAATTTATACGCAATAAAAAGCCCGACTGTGGGATATTCACAGTCAGGCATATAAAAAGAGGGTCTTTTTTCAATATACTTGAATAATTATAGTATCCTGCACATAAGCAATTCCAAGTTTACCTTTCTCCATTTTGGCATTCATGCCAGGTGATTCTGCCAAAACTTCAATATAGCCTCCATATAAATTTATCATTTGCCCATCTATGGCTTTAATCATTTGTAGTTCTATCTGTATGCATTCGGGACGATTATACGTTGTTTTTCGAATGGTACGAATTTTACCAAATACCATTGCGTCTTTGGCAATTACGGTCTTTTGTGATAAAATTAAATTGTCGTGCATTTTAAAAGAAACAATATTACCTACCGTCGTGGTTTCTGATGACAAATCTTGATTTGCTTCTGCTACGATAGCGGTACCAGCTGAAAGTTTGACGGTGTTTATAGATTTTTTTTGTTTCATCTTAGTTTGGCTAAACAACCATCCGGGCAGTAAAATCATTAATACGATAGCGATGATATTCATTACCAAGAATAAAAGCGTTAATAAATAATTTTTACATCATCTATAACGGTGGTCATTACTGCTGTAGATTTATTCAGAACAATTGGACATTTGCGACACTTGATTTTTCCGGTCATTCTTCCTCTAATATTCACATTCTGGCCATCCACCGCTTTGACTGTACGCAGTTCAATCAGTATTTCATCATAATCAACTCGAATAACCTCCCCTTGTGCAGGTGCATTTGTTACTACCACTGTGTAATTATTAATTCTAACCTCATCACGTACTTGAAAATCAAGCACACTGCCTACTTCCAATTCCTCTGCTTTTTCTTCATTCGAAAGCATAACGTAAATGGTTTTACCTCTTGGCAGAATAATAGTGTCCGCCGTAAATGCCTGGCTGATAATGCTTAATACAAAAATTAATACATACAAAAACAACTTGCTTGTTCTATTTTTCATGATAATGTGTTTTTAATTTATTTTTATGTAGGTTCTTTTGGCTACATAAGCAACCAAAACGGCTTCTTTATCCATTATTGCTTCTTTACCTTTGACAAATAAACCAGTCATAGTAAACCCAAATGCTCCAACGGGTGCATCTTCTTTAAAAATCCCATAACCCACAGCAGTTGCAGCTAAAGAAACCCCAAGTGCAGTTCCTTTCCTCGAATTTTTTTTCCCTCCCTCCAAATGGGCTGGTCCATAAAGAGGAATCATTTGACCATCAACCGCGCGTACACTGAAAGCTTCAATTTCCAAAATACCTGGTCTACCAAACATGCCTGCTTTTCGCACATTTAACACCCGCCCTTCTGAGTCATCTCTTACCCTTATGACTTCTCTACCATTTACAATAACCTTCCTTTTTACTTCCAATTGCACAATATTGCCTTCATTAAATCTTGCCGAACTCACTTCACTGTATAGATTTAAAGAAACAGGTGTTCCAACTTCTAATAAAACATAATTCTCATTATTTTCAGGAATGGTATCACGATTGATCCCAGCTTGGCAAGCAATAGAGCCAACCAGCGCCAGCAGTAGTAGTATCGAAAAAGTTATTATATTTTTCATGGCGATTTTTATTTTTCAATAAGTGTTAATACACGCTCTTGAGTACCCACCTCATCAATAAAAAATCTTCTGATCTTAAACTTAATTGTATGTTAATTTTTAACCCATTTTGGGTACATAATCTACATTTATGATACCAATACATTAGATTTGTGGTATAAATGTTTATTTATATGAGAGCCTTACAAACACTTCTATCCTTTTGGATTTATTCATTCCCAATTATATTGTCGTCCCAACCGTACGAACAAATTTGGCAGTGTACTTACCAAGAGCTTCCTAACTTGACTATTACAAACGTCTTTCAGGCATTCGATGGCAAGCTTATTGCCATTGGAGCGATAGCACTTTCCGCTAAAGCGTCGCAGGGCGTTTTTTTAGTCATAGATGAATCAAATGGAAAAATAATCCGGCAGAGTTCATTGAGTAGAAAGCAACAAAATATTTTAAATACTGCTTTACAAGCAGACGATGGCACCTTCTACTTAGCGGGAAGTGCCGGAAATTCTTACGAAGACCATAGACCTTGGCTAATTCGTATTACCGAACAGGGACGGATATTAACGGACACCTTGCTGACAAACGCCAGTAGTAATACATTTGAGCAAATTGCAGTTTTCGACGACGGTACTCTACTATTAGCAGGGCAAGAGTACCGAGGTCAAAACAGCAAGGTATGCGTAATGAAATGGCAACGCGGAAAAATCATCCAATCCAATAGTGAACCCAACAAAAACAGTAGAAAACTGCTTGGGTTGATGATTGACAAATTGGGGCAGGTTCATCTGTGTAGTGGCATTGAAAAGCAGGGGGTAGCCTGGTATACGCTATTCGATAAGGAATTAAAATTTGTATCGAGTTGTTCATTTGATAAAGTATCGCAAACTGAGTTAGAAAAGGTAGATTTCCTTTCCGATAATAGCCTTTATTTTTTTGGAAACACCTGGCGCAAAGGCAATGCCGATGTCTGGTTGAGTTATGCCAATACGGATACTGGTTACATAAAGGAGAATACATCCAACAGTCCTTTAGAAGCAACCCGCAACCCAGAATACCTGCAGGCTGTTACGAAACTGCCCGATGGAAAATATGTACTTTCCATTAGCACTTTTCCTAAAGGCAGCACTACGGAGGAATTAGTAAACCAGTTGTACTTGGTAGATATTGGAGCGCCAAATTCTAATAATATAATTTTTCCCATCGGGAGCGAACAAAAGCAAGTGGTTACTTCTTTACATACTGGTTTTAGAAAAAATTTATGGGTAATTACCATTGCCGAAAAAAGCAAGCAATCCTATGCCCAATTGACTTGCCTGCGTCCTGATGATTCGGTGGTAGCAAAAGGTCTACAGGGCGGATATAAAATAGAATGCTCAACGCCTGAACTCATTGACGAAGATGGCGACGGAAAACTCGCACCCGGCGAACGCGGTGGCATCGTATTTTGGGCTAAAAATATTGGCGATATCGATATTTATGAAGGAGAAGTGCAAATAAGCCCAATTGAAGTAGTGACTGGATTAAATATTCCTGCTAAAAAAGGTTTTGTATCTGCTATAATGCGTGGAGAACGTATGAAAATTTCCATCCCAGTAGAGGGAGCTGATAATCTTGCTGGTGGCACCTCTCGCTTCGAAGTCACACTTAAGGTCAATGGAAGTGTGATAAAAAAATTAGAAGCCCAGGTACGCAGTGCCAAATCCGGCGGTCCAGAAAAAAAATTGAGGGTTCAGCCTACAGGACAGGAAACTGATACTCGAAGGGTACGAAGCAGCACCACTGAGTATTCTATCACTGGCAGAATAGGAAACAACGAGCAAATTCCAAATAAAAATTTTAGAACGTATGTCAACAACGTCCAGCAGGGGGATGCCAATAAAGCCGCACAACCCGAATTTAGAACACTTATAGAAAGTGATGGATATGAGCATATTGTTACCTATAAAGTACAATTGCAAGAAGGTGAAAATATAGTGCAAATGACAGTAATCATTGATGGCGTTGAATACAAATCAGAGCCACTCTATATTGATTACCAGCCTCGAAAGCCTAATCTGCACCTTATCGCTATTGCTCCTTTCTATAACGATTTGAAATACAACCGAAAAGATGCCGAAGATATAATTGCTATACTGGAAAAGCAGAAAGAATTAGGCATCTACAACGATGTAATTATCTATCCTTTAACCACTCCTAAAAAGACCTCTAAAACGGAAGTACAAATAGCGTTTAAAGAATTGGTTAAACAAGCAAACCCTGGTAGCGTTAATCCTGTCTTCGAAAAGGATGTTATTTTAGTGTTTATCTCTTCTCACGGTAAAGTGCTTAATAATCAATTTAAAATTGTCCCTAGCGATTACCGAGATGACTATGCGGAGGAAACCACTGTGGATTACAAAACCGATATACTTGAACAATTAGAAAAAATACATTGTAAAAAATTAATATTGATTGATGCCTGCCACAGCGGACTGGCAAAATCCAAAGCCGACCTCAGCGATGCGAACATTAGTGAAGCACTTAATCAACTCAATCTAGTAGCGGAAGGTGTTACCACCATCAGTTCGAGCCAGGCTAACGAACTCTCTTACGAACAGGATGTCTGGGAAAACGGAGCTTTTACCGAAGCCTTGCTGGAAGCATTCGCAAACAAAGAGTTGACTTCAATGCCTAAACCGGACACCAATGGTGACCAGTTTTTATCTATCGAAGAGTTATACAGCTTTCTCCGGCAGCGCGTGCCCAGCCTGATGAAAGAAATATTTCAGAAAAACGCTGATTCTAATCCGCAAAATCCTTTTATGCCCAAAAACGAACTGGGTGAAGGACTTAAAATATTTGTCGTAAAAAACTAAAAAACACCCCCTTATGCAAAAAATAATTAACTCATTTATAAACGTTTGTCAGCAAAGTTGCCGAAAACGACTCTTGTTCATTATATTTTTAGCAGCGCTGACCCCCGCGCTTATCCACGCCCAAAACTGCCGTACCAGCGACTCGCTCGAATTAGTAAAACTTTACAACGCCACTGGCGGACCAAACTGGACCAATAAATGGGATTTGACGAAGCCCATTGACACTTGGTATGGCATAAAGTTGAATACGGATGGATGCGTGACTTGCATAGATTTGGATGGCGGACCAAAGAAGTGTGACTCTAATGACTTCGTTGCTAATGGTAATAATTTAGTAGGAACTTTGCCAAATTTGAATCTTCCAGAGTTAACCCATTTAATTTTATCTTCTAACAAACTCACCGGGAGCATTCCTGATTTTAATCTCCCCAAGCTTTATTTATTAAGCTTAGGTGCCAATCAATTTGTGGGTTCAGTGCCAAGCTTTAGTAATTTAAAAGAGCTGGTATATCTCGCACTTTGTTGTAATCAGCTAAGTGGGAAAGTACCTGATTTTAATCTTCCAAACCTTGAGGGACTATATTTTCAAAACAATAAATTTACAGGAAGCTTACCTAATTTGAACTTACCTCAAATTAGGGACCTCCGTTTTTATAACAATCAAATCACAGGCTGCTTTCCTGCTTCATATAAAGCCTATTGCAATATTGATTATTATGATTTTTCAAATAATCCAGGCTTACCGGGTGGGGGTAATTTTGATGGTTTTTGTAGCAGTAATGTAGGTATTTGCGTGGATACCAGCAGTTGCCGATATCGGGATTCGCTGGCGTTGATTGCACTTTATAATGCCACTGGGGGACCAAACTGGACTAAAAAAGACAACTGGAAAGTACCCGGCAAACCCATTGATACTTGGTATGGCGTGCAAACGAATGGAGGCGATTGCGTCATTGAATTGAAACTGCAAAACAATAATCTCACTGGAACTATACCGACAGAAATTGGAAATTTTTCCAGGATCGAAGGCATTGATTTTTTTGATAATAATATCGCTGGCAATATTCCTACTTCCATTGCTAACCTAACTTCGCTTATAGCACTCTCTTTAAGCTATAATGCTTTGAGTGGAGGTATTCCTTTTACAATTGGCGATCTAACGAACTTGGAATATTTGGAGCTTTTTGGCAATCCTAACCTCAATGGTGTCATTCCAAGTGACATTGGCAATCTGACCAATTTACTAGTTTTAGATCTCTGGGGTTGTGGTTTGACAGGGTCTATCCCTTCTACTATTGGTAATTTGACTAAACTAAACACCTTAAAACTTTTTGAAAACAATCTGTCTGGCTCTATTCCAACTTCCATTGGACAGCTCAAAAACTTAGAAATACTCTATTTGCATGATAACCCTATTTTGTCGGGCATCATTCCTGCCTCTATTGGAACCATTGGCGCATTAAAAGAAATAACGCTCTACGCGACAAAATTATCCGGCTTAATCCCAAGCACTTTTAATAATCTTACCAATTTGCAATGGCTTTATATTGGACCACCCTACAATTCAAACTACACTGGTGCCAATTTTGAAGGATGGGAAAATACAGCGAATATCAATATACCTCCATCCGCGCAGGTACGAGTGAATCACAACAAGTTTACCTTTGAAGATATTCTACCAACTTTATCCTTATTCAATAATCTTTTGGTGGACCGATATGCTCCCCAAGATTCTATTTACCGAGATACGATTATCACGCGCGCTGCTGGGCAGCCCCTTACCATAGATTTAGGCATAGACGCCACCATTGCCGATAATCAATACGAATGGTATCAAAATGCGCAGTTGGATACAACAATTGTAGGTAGCAACAAGCGGATTTTCAACAATCTGAAACTAGCAGACGCAGGTAACTACCACGTGCGCGTCAAAAATCCGCAAGCACCACAGTTGACCCTATATAGTCGCCGTATTCAGCTAAATGTCCAGCAGGATACGAATAATTGCCGATATCGGGATTCGCTGGAACTAGTAAAGGTCTATAACGCCACTAGCGGACCCAACTGGACCAATAAATGGGATTTGACGAAGCCAATGAATACATGGTATGGTGTACAATTAAACCCTAATGGGTGTGTAATTTGTTTGGAGTTAGATGGAGCATTGGGGTGCAGCACGACTAACGTACAAGGCACTGGAAATAATCTTGTGGGAACAATTCCTGCAGAATTGGGCAATTTAAGCGAGCTATCCCGTTTGATTTTGTCTAATAATAAACTAAGAGGTAGTATTCCTCCTACGCTTGGAAACCTACAAAATCTCACCGAACTTTGGTTATTTAATAATCAATTGACTGGCAATATTCCTACCGAGTTGGGCAATCTTAGCAATTTAAAAATGCTTTCTTTATCTAGAAATCAGCTCATCGGCAGCATTCCAATTTCGCTGAGTAATCTGACCAACTTGGAGCAACTTTGGTTATTTGAAAATCAATTGACTGGTACAATACCAACAGGGTTAAAAAATTTAAATAAATTAAACGCTTTATCTTTAGCTAGTAACCGATTGACCGGCAGTATCCCAAACACCATTGGTTCATTTCCCAATTTAGTTGGTCTTTGGCTGTATTCCAATCAATTGAGCGGCAGTATTCCTGATGAAGTAGGAAATTTACTTAAATTGCAGGAACTCTCCTTAGAAATCAACCAATTCACTGGTGTAATTCCTAATGGAATCTCTAACTTGAAAGCATTAACTTCTTTATGGCTGGGGAATAATCAAATAAGTGGAAATCTGCCTACATGGATAGGCAATTTAAAAAATCTAAAAATACTCAATTTAGCCAGCAATAAACTCAGTAATAGCCTCCCCACAGAAATAGGTAGTTTGACTAACCTGCAACAAATCTACTTGAATAAAAACGCTTTTAGTGGGTGTTTTCCAGCAAGTTTTCAGACATTTTGTCGCTTAAATTTTAGTGCGGATGTAAATGCCAACGGCTACAATTTCACCAGCAATACTGGACTGCCCGGCGCCGGTGATTTCTCCCAATTTTGTAGCAACAAGACCGGTATTTGCGTGGATACCAGCAGTTGCCGATATCGGGATTCGCTGGAACTAGTAAAGCTCTATAACGCCACTAGCGGACCCAACTGGACGAATAAATGGGATTTGACCAAGCCAATGAATACTTGGTATGGTGTGACAGTGGATGTGAATGGATGCGTATCACAAGTATCAATTCCCAATAATAAGTTAATTGGTATAATTCCTAACCTTAATCTCCCTAATTTAAGCTCTCTCAATTTGAATCGCAATCAACTAAGCGATACCATTCCTAATTTTAACCTGCCTAGACTGATAGTATTGCGTTTAAATAATAACAATTTATCAGGCTTTCCACTTTTTTCTCAATTGCCTGCAATGGGTCAAGGAACGCAAGGGGATTCTCTTACATTTTACCAGAACCGACTCACTTTTGATGATATTATTCCCAATTTGCCACTCATCAGCCGTATGAATGGCAAAGTAAAATACGCCCCGCAAGACTCCATCTACACCGATACCCTAATCAACCGCCAACCGGGGCAATCATTGATTATTGACCTTGGAATTGATGCCAGTATCGCCAGCAATGTGTATAAATGGTACAAAAATGGTACGCTGTGGCTCACTATCAGTGGTAGCAATCAGCTTTCTTTTACTAATCTGCAAAGCAGCGATGCCGCTATCTATCATGTGCAAGTCACCAATCCTCAAGCTATTTCACTGACGCTCTACAGTCGAAAAATAACTTTAGCGGTCATCCCTGACCCCAGTAGTTGCCGCCATCAGGATTCCTTAACTTTGGTGCAATTTTATGATGCCACTGGCGGTCCATCCACCTGGCGTACTAAATGGAATCTCAGCCAGCCGATGAATACCTGGTATGGGGTGAAACTGAATAGTACTGGCTGTATTACCCATTTGGATTTGGATGGAACGATTGATTTTACTGCCTCTTCTTCGGCAAGTGGTAATAACTTAACGGGTACGTTACCTTCTATCATTGGAAAATTATCCAATTTACAAGTGCTTTCGCTTGCCGGTAATTCACTGAAAGGGGTTATTTCGAGTCAATTGACCAATTTATCAAATTTGGAAATATTAGATTTGAGCAACAATCAATTTGAAGGTGCAATCCTGAATACTTTGGGCGACCTTTCTAAATTGATTGTGTTGAATTTATCTCAAAATAAATTAATTATTATTATTCCAAAAGAGCTTGGCAATTTATCCAAATTGCAGCGGCTGGAGCTTCATGCCAATCAATTGATTGGCTCTATCCCCAAAGAGTTGGGCAACTTATTGAATCTCT
>CAZJXN010000012.1:50284-58842 GCA_964549655.1 uncultured Saprospiraceae bacterium | reverse complement strand
AATTAAGTCATTGTAGTTTTTTGATTCAAGAGAATATTTAATATGAGTGGGAGTTACAGTTACATACTTTTCAGTTACTGCTTTTAGCTGCACATCAAGACCTCTTCCAGTTGTTAAATACCTACCTCTTCCATTATTTTTTCTCATTTTTGCTTCTCTAATATGAAGGTCGGTTCCATAGTCTCTACCATGGAGATTGAAATAGCCTTTACTATGTGCCAATACCTCAATAAACCCTGTAGAGAGTTCTTCCATAATGTCATTTTGAGTCATTTTTGTGCTGCTGTTTTTGATTAGTAGCCTGCTAATGTAAGTTAAATGCAGGTTTATAAGATGAATATAATGCCAGTTTACGAGGCTAAAGTAAAAAAGTTTCTTTTATTCAATTAAAAATATTGTTTAGAAAGATATGGAATTCTTATAAGGGTATTCAAATCCGCACCCGCCGCACCAACCCCAACATCACCACAAATAATACCAGCGTAAACAACAATCCAATCCGCAACGAAAACGCATCCGCCAAATACCCAATAACAGGCGGAGCGATAAAAAAACCAGCATACCCCACCGTTGTCGCCATTGCAATACCCACGCTGGGCGCGACTCCTGGCGTATTTCCGGCAGCAGAATAGATGATGGGAACCACTGTTGCCAATCCTAATCCGATGATAAAAAGGGAAGCCAGTACCATATAAGGTTGTGGAAATAACAGCATTAAACTAAGTCCAGTAATCGCAGCAAGGCTATCCAATAAAAGCATTCGTTTCCGACCTAATTTTTCGGTGAAAGAATCGCCAAAGATGCGACCAAGTGTCATAGCCGCGGAAAACGCGCCGAATGCCAGCGCGGAAAATGCTTCGTCTTTCCCAACTATTTTATTCATGTACAATACCGACCAATCTGCCATCGAGCCCTCGCCCGTCATACCACAAAAAGCGATAATACCAAGTGGCAAAATAGCTTTGGTAGGCAAGCGAAATCCAGTTTCACCATCCGCGTTGGCGGCTTCGTTGGAGCGCTCGTTGACGAGATAGAAAGATGCCCAAATTACCAGCAGCAGACATAAAATTGCGCTGGTGAGAAAATGAGTAGCAAGTCCGATTTCAAATTTTGCAAACAACGCGCCTGCTCCTGCTCCGACTGCCATTCCAATACTAAAAACGGCGTGAAAAGAGGAGAGTAACGGCTTTTTGTACAATCGCTCCACGTAAACGGCTTGCCCGTTCATAGACACATCGAGCGCGCCAGTGAGGATGCCAATGGCAAAAAAAAGCGAGCCAACCATCCACAAATTCGTAAAAAGCGGCACGAGTGGTACGATTAAACAAAAAACAATGCCCATCACTGCCGTCAGTTGTTGACTACCAAAACGCACCGTCAGCCAGCCGGAAAAGGGCATCGCTATAATTGCACCTGCCGCGGAACAAAGTAAGAGCGTTCCGAGCATGGAATTAGAAACGCCGTAAAATGCTTGGACTTCCGGCAAACGGGAAATCCAATTGGCGTATAGAAAGCCGTTGATAAAGAAGAAGATGGAGACGGCGAGGCGGTTGGTTTTCACAAGATTGTGTTTGGTGTTAATGTGTTCAGATGCGCTCCGTACGTGAACACACTAACACATGAACACATGAACACAATTTGTACTGCTTACTACACTTTCCGTTCATATATTTTAAAATTATAAGCGAATTCATTTTTGTCATCAGGCAGATGCGGGTCTTCGGAGGTCAGTTGCCACTCCTCCCAATTGACTTCTGGGAAATGCGCTTCGCCATCCGGAATTTCAATGTCCACTTCGGTGAGATAGAGTTTGTCCAGATACGGCATACTGATTTTATAAATTTCGCCGCCGCCGAGGATGAAGACTTCTTCTTCGGCATTGGTGGCAGCAAATTCCAGTGCTTCTTCAATCGTATGGGTGACAATCACATTGGTAGCTATGAAGAATGGGTCGCGCGTAATGACGATATTGGTGCGTTTGGGCAAGGGATTTACGATAGATTCCAGCGTCTTACGCCCCATGATGACGTGGTGGTTCAGCGTGGTACGCTTGAAAAACTTAATATCTTCTGGCAAATACCAAGGGACTTCGTTATTTTTTCCAATTACTCCATTTTTGGAGACGGCGGCGATGGCGGAAACTATCATAATTTGCTGATGTGCTGATTAGTTAATGTGCTGATTTTACGCTCAATTAGAAGAATTGCTTAACACTGCGTTTAGTTCATCTAAAGTGATTTTTCTTTCGGTGGCTTGTGATTTTTCGAGATTTTTACGGGTGGCGCGGGCGTATCGGAGAAGGGCAGCATGGTCGGTAGCGTTCATTTTGATGGAGGTGGCGTCTTTTTCAAAAGGAGAAATAGGCACGACTCGATACGTTCTTTTACCATTGGAATGTTTTTGCACCCAGCGCCAAACGGGGATATATTGCAGTTGTGAAACGCTTACTTCGTTTGTTATAGAATCTTTTTGCAATGTAATTTCTACCATCAGACCGCCGTCGGTATTCAATTTGACTTGACCGGAAACGAAATTACCCAAAGAGTAAGCAACTGGAATAACTTTTTTGGTACTATCAGGCAAAGTGGTGGTCACGGTGCGAATGGGTTGTACCACGTGCGGATGCGCGCCAATAATGAGGTCTGCGCCCCAATCGGCGAGTTTTTGGGCGAGCGCACGTTGTTTTAGACTTTCTTGCAATTGATATTCTAAACCCCAGTGCATCATGACGATGATTGCGTCGGGTTTTAATTGGCGGGCGACAGCCATATCCGCTTCGATTTGCGTTTCGTTGATTTCATTTACAATCGAAGGTTTTCGAGTTGGAATGCCATTTGTATCGTAGGTATAATTTAAAAAAGCCAGCCGAAAATTATTCCGATAGACCAAAAGTGGGTAAAAAGCGTCGCGTGCTTCCTGATTTTTGAATGTGCCGGTCTGATAAAATCCATAATTTTCTAAAGTTGTAATGGTGTTTACAACGCCTTCCAAACCTGCGTCATTGCTGTGATTATTAGAAGTGAAAAGAAAATTAAACCCTGCGTGCCGAAGTTCCAATGCTAAATCATCAGGCGTGCGAAATTGTGGATAGCCTTGATAGGGCGGCTTTCCCGGAAGGGTTAGTTCTAAATTACCAATGGTTAAATCTGCTTGTTTTAAAATAGGCGAGACATATTCAAAACAAGGCGCGTAATCATATAATTTATTTTTTTCCACCTCGGCTGCCAGAATCTGCGTGCCATGCCCCATGATGTCGCCGACGAAGAGGAGTTTGATTTGCCAAGGGTTGCTCAACGAATCCTGTGCGTAAGCAACTTGAAATCCCAAGAAACATAGTGATAGTTGTAGAAATAGACGCATTACGGATTTTTTATGTCTTCCGCAGTTTCGCAGAATTTTCACTTTTTACAACCCTCTTAGCATTTTTTTTCACGCAAAGGCGCAAAGTTTTCGCTCGTCACTTGGTCACTTATTCACCCCATCGTTTTTCCCTTTGTCACGCAACTTGTCCCGTCTTATAGCGGGATCACCCTATAAACCTATCACCCCATCACGGTTTGCTGGATAACAAATTGGCGTTCAACATTCGTTCTTCGAGGTATTTTCGCTCTGGTCGGATTTCGTGGGTCAGGTATTTTTCAATCATCAAACTGGCAATGGGCACAGCATACGTAGCTCCGAAACCTGCATTTTCCACATAAACGGCGATGGCGATACGCGGATTATCCATTGGCGCAAAGCCATAAAAAATAGAGTGGTCTTTGCCATGCGGATTTTCGGCAGTACCCGTTTTACCACAGATTGGAATATCCGGCAGATTAGCGCCACGAGCCGTTCCGCCTGTTACAGCGCCACGCATCCCTTCCACGACGGGGTCGAAATGCACTCGATTGATACCCGAATCATGTTTTTCCCGATATCTGGCGTCAATTTTTTTCGTGCTATTTTTGTAATATCCTCTAATAAGATGTGGGGTGTAATAATAACCTCGATTGGCAATCATGGCACCCAGATTCGCCATTTGAAGTGGCGTGAGCAACATCTCACCCTGCCCGATGCCGACGGAGCGCACCCAGTTAGAATTCCACTTTTGTCCGGCTTGTTGGCGTTCAAATATCGTATTATAATATTTAGCATTCGGATAAAAACCTCGGTTTTCATTCGGAAAATCAATGCTCAAGCGACGTCCTAAACCCATTTTTTCCAAATATCCCCCAAAAGTATCCAAGCCCCGCTGTGGATTGTAAAACCCATATTTATCTATCATATCGCGGTAGACCGTTACAAAATAAGCATTGCAAGAGTGCTGAATCGCCATCGCTACATTGGTACAAGTGGGGTGTGAGTGGCAAGCCGTGCGCAGTCCGCCGCCGTAGTAGCCCATCGAGCAGCCAATGGTGCGGTCGGGGTTTAAAACTTTTTCTTGCATGGCAATAAGCCCCACAATAGGTTTGAATAGTGACCCCGGCGGGTACATCGCTTGCACGGAGCGGTCGAGGAAAATATTGTTAGAATCAGACAGTAGCCGGACGTATTCTTTACCTCGGTTTTGATTGAGTGTCAGCACATTAGGGTCGTAAGCTGGGGAACTTATCATCGCCAACACTTCGCCAGTTTGGGGGTCAATGGCAACGACACTGCCTATTTTATTTTGCATCAACATTTCGCCATACTGCTGCAATTCGAGACTGATAGAGGTGACAATGTCGGCTCCGGCAGTTGGCGCTATGTCACTTGTTTTTCCTTTGTAGGGACCCACATCCCGACCGAGATTATCTTTTAGAACGAGGCGCGTGCCTTTGGTACCACTTAATTCTTTTTCATAAAATTTTTCGAGACCGCTCGCGCCAATATAATCACTCAATTCGTACAAGGCAGGATTTTTTGCAATTTCCTCTGGATTCACCTCGCGGATGTAACCCAGCACGTGCGCGGCATTGTGATGCGGATAGCCGCGTGCGTGGCGCAATTGCACGAAAAACCCGGGAAACTCATACATACTTTCTTGAAAGCGGACGCAAACTTCCGGCGAGATTTTGCTAATAAAAGGGAAAGGTACGGCTTTGGAATATCGTTTGTCTTTTTTCCAATTTTTATTCAGGGTATTTTCAAAGTGTTCTTTGGTGATATTCAACAAATTACAAAACCTTGTCGTGTCAAAATGGTCTTTATCAATCAGATTATAAGTGACCATTATATCATATACCGGCGTATTATAAATCAGTAGTTTGTTGTCGCGGTCATAGAGCAAGCCGCGAGCCGGATACACCGTATATTCTTGAATAGCAGTAGCTTCCGCGTTCTTTCCATACGAAGGGTCGAGTAACTGGATATAAAGTGCCTTGCCCACAAGCAACACCGCTGCGACGACAAAGACCGCCTGAATGATATATCGCCGATTGTAATTGCTATCGGATGCCATAAGTTGATTTGTTGATTTGCTAATCCCGCTTTACGGGACAAGTTATGCCGATGCGCTCACTGCCCACTACTCACTTCGGATTCCTAACTTTAAATCATCTCAATTTCAATGAGTAAAGACCTATATTTTGTCGAATAACACTCTATTTTTCAATGCCTTCTGGTATCTGGTATCTGGTATCTAAAATGGAATTACTCTTTTGGATTAAAAATTTGCATAAAAATAACGATAAAAATTATGGATATCGCAAAGCTAAAAAATGTTTTTAATAGAATTTGGAAGAAATAAACGTGTGAAAAAGCCTCCATCGAAAAATACCACAATAGATGAATGCCTAATAGGACAGCGGTGTATTGCAGGAACCATTTCCAACCCATTTTTTCTTTGTTGGGCGCATGAATGGCAGTGTAGCCGCCGCGTGGTTCTAAGGGTTTTAAAATATAAGGACGCAAAAGAGCGGTGAGCAAACTGGCACTGGCATGGACGCCGGGCGAATTATAAAAAATATCTACTCCGAATCCTAACAAAAATGCCAATATTAATACCAATGGACGTGGCGTACGCAGTGGCAAAAGTAAAATAAAAATCGGATATAGTATAATATTGAGGTATGGAAAAGCCTCCAATCCTACCGTGACGCGCTTGAGTACCAGCCCCTGCAACAAGAGTATACCAATGAAACGAAGGATATTAGTAGCGACGATTCTATTCATCGGGTGCGTGCCGGTTCTAATTTCTTAAAATCTTCCTGATCATCAAACGCGACAATGTACACATTTTGTGCATGACCCAAATCATTATTCAACTTCACTTTCACCTCAAAGAAATTTTCGCCTTTGTTTATGTTACGGGTTTCTACCACGCCTATTAAAATACCTTTCGGAAAAATATTAGAATAACCGCTCGTCTGAATCGTGTCGCCTACTTCTACTTCTGCGTGTTTGGGGATGGCTTCCAGTTCCATAAAATCCGGGTCTTTGCCGTCCCATTTCAGCGTACCAAAATAGCCGCTCCCTTTTATCGCTGCCGAGATACGCGTTTGCCGATGCAACAGCGATAAAACGGTGCAATATCGCGCCGATACTTGCCGCACAATGCCAACCACTCCATCGCCAGTTATGACGCCCATGTTGGGTTGCACGCCGTCTGCTCTGCCTCGGTCGAGCGTAAGCATATTGTCAAATCCCATAACAGAATTGTCAATGACATGCGCTGGAATAAAACTAAATCGTTGTCGTAGGATAGAATCTTTGACCGTCGAATCTTTAGAAAGCAGTGAAAAATCGCCCAACATTACCGTGTCACTCAGCAATGTATCACCCTGCATCCGAGCATATTTTCCTAATGCTTCCCGCAACGCTATATTCTCTTGCTTCAACGCTCGCATTTGAACACCCAGTGAAAGATAAGTGATAAGATCGTCGGTTTTTTTATGCAAGTATCCGACCGCATTATTAGCAGTGGTGAAGTAAATGCGCTGCTGCTTATCATTGAATCGCACAATCATAAAAAAGCACAACGCCTCCAGTAAAATAAACAGGAAGGTGCTGCTATTACCCATCAAAAATTGAAGCAGACCACGCATAATTTAAAAAGTTTGACAGGTTTAGAGGTTTGGTAGTTTAGCGTTGTAACGCACTTTTTAAACAACAAACTTCCAAACGCAGAACCTAAAACTTTATTAGACACTTTTTCGATCAATGAGGAAGGAGAACCGATGGGTGTTTTTCAATGCAATGCCCGTACCACGTACGACTGCCCGCAGTGGATCTTCCGCAATATGCACCGGCAGTTTGGTTTTTTGTGAAATGCGCTTGTCTAAGCCGCGCAGCAAAGCGCCTCCTCCGGTCAGGTACAAACCAGTATGGTAAATGTCAGAAGCCAACTCCGGCGGTGTACTTTCCAATGCCCTCAAAACGGCATCTTCTATTTTGGAAATGGATTTATCGAGGCAATGCGCGATTTCAACGTAATTTACTTTGATTTGCTTTGGAATACCCGTCATCAAGTCCCGACCGTTCACTGCATAATCCTCCGGTGGATTTTCCAACTCGTGTAAGGCAGAACCAACATGAATTTTGATTTGCTCGGCAGTACGTTCGCCGATCAAAATATTATGTTGCCGTTTCATATAACTCAGGATATCCATATTCAACTCATCGCCTGCAATACGAATGGACTGGTCTGCTACAATACCCGCCAGCGCAATCACTGCAATCTCCGTCGTACCGCCGCCGATGTCAATAATCATATTGCCCACCGGTTCTTCCACATCCAGCCCGATGCCGAGTGCTGCTGCCATTGGTTCGTGTATCAGATAAGTTTCTTTAGAATCCACATGGTCCGCAGAGTCGAATACGGCTCGTTTTTCCACTTCCGTAATGCCGGATGGAATACAAATCACCATTTTCAAATGGGAAAACAAACGCCGCCGAGTGCCGATCATATTGATAAACCCTTCGATCATACTCTCTGCTGCCTGAAAATCGGCAATCACGCCATCTTTGAGCGGGCGTACCGTTTTTATTTCTTCGTGGGTTTTTTCGTGCATTTGCATCGCCTTGCGCCCCACGGCTATAGTTTCACCAGTTCTGCGATTAATGGCTACGATGGACGGCTCGTCCACCACTACCTGCCCATCCTGAATGATAAGCGTATTTGCAGTTCCTAAATCTATCGCAAGTTCTTGTTTGAAGAAGCTAAAAAGTTTCATTTATTCCTTTGTTCTCTTTCGGATTGTCTGATGATATTATACCAAGATAAAGTAAAGTGACGGATTGCAGTATTCTAAAAATTGTTTGTTAAGCGCTTAGTGACTGCCAACTGCGTACCGCCGACTGCATACTGATATTAATTTGAAAATCACTATCGCGTAAGATAGGCTTTTTTTTACCTTTTCTGCACATTTCTACGTGGTTTTCAAGGATATGCGTTTTTCCGCCGCAAAGCAATAAAAATTTTATGAAAAAATAAAGCGAAAGCGGATTCTTATTTTAGGGAGATGCCAGATAAAGAGATGCCAGATGCCAGACCGCTCGAACTTAAAACAAGATGCCAGACACTAGATGCCATTCCGACAAATATCGGGAAGACTAGAACGTGTACCCCTCCTAACCTTAGCCTCAACCTTAGCCTC